>JAHFBY010000466.1 GCA_023249835.1 Elusimicrobiota bacterium
GTCGCGCAGTAGTTTAAAACCGTCAATGCCTGGCAAAATCAGGTCCAGGAGGATCAAGTCCGGAGTGGACATTGCAATTTTTTTACCCGCTTCATAACCGTCTCCGGCTTGGATGATTTTAAGTTTTGGATGCGAGGTTTGGAGAAGTTCGGTAATGATTCCACAGACTGCCGTATCATCTTCTACGATTAGTAGTTTGCGCGTGGCGTTGCGCATATCGTTGATTTGCGGTATTGGGATTAAGGTCATTTCTGCTGTGCCGTTATCATTTTCCGGCAACTCGGTAGATTTTATATAGCCGTTAGAATGTTCCGGGTTTAAGTTAATATTAAGTTCTTTAGGGATAGGAATTTCATAGACCTTAGAGAACGATATGAGGTCTTCAGTTTTTATCCGTCGATGTCCGCCCGGAGTTTTGTAAGCGGACAATTTCCCTTCTTCAATCCAATTGGTTACGGTGGAATGTACCACCCCGCAGATGCGGCTGACTTCAAAGGTCGTGAGCGGTCGATCATCTTGAATATGGCGAACGATTTGATCCCAGTTATGCCCTTCAACTTTTAGTTTTCGTTTCATAGTTCCTCCGTTTTTTTATTTATTCAACCGTTTGAATAAAAGTACAAAAAACATTTCCATCCGAGGCTGAAGGTTTACCAAAGTTGAGTTTGTGGAATGTTTAGCTAAAAAAATGCGAAAATTTTGAACAATACGCATTTTAAGCCCTATTGCAATTCTACCCCCAGTTCCCGACTATTTCAAGGGGTGTTTTTCAACCCGGATTTTGCAATAGAGCGTGGCCGTCGATGAAAAAGCTTGGGACATTTTTGTCCTCCAACTCCTCGGGAATACCACAGAGGGTATTCCTCTCGTCGTCGGAGACAAAACTGTCCCAAGCTTTTTCATCTTTGGGCTCACGTCTATTGCAAAATAAGGGTTTAAGCGCTGCCGGAAATTATGGCAATAGTTCTTTGTATCTGGTCCAGCTCTTCAAGTCTGGAAGGCGCGTTCGGTTGCAACGCGTTTTTGGGGTTAACGATCATGTCCCGGGGCTTGGTCAGGTAAAGTTTTTTATTCCTGAAGGCGGGCCAAACCCAGCGGTTATTTGTATACCAGGGGGTATTGTGCAGGGTTTTTCAAAGATTCAATTTCTAAATCGATGTCCAAGTCCGGCCAGTAAAGGTGGTCTCTGTGCACTAATTGTACATTGTAAATTTGAGAGATTTTAGCTTCCTTAAACCAAGGATATTCGCTGTAAGGTAAGAGGTATTCTGTGCCTTTCACGAAAAGCCATATTCCAAATTTAGAGATGTCCTGCACTTCAACTTTTGAAGTGCTTTTTCCAAGCGCGAATAATTTCATCTTTTCGTTCCTCAACAATCTCTTGTAATTCCTTTAACTTCCTGGGGTTTAACCCATGGTTCTGGTTTAATGCTACGATTGGTTCCAACCAAAACTTTGCTTCTCCTTCTGGGCACGAAACGTGAACATGAATTCTTCTTTCTTCTCGAGAGAAGAAAAAGAACCGGTTGTTTTTCTCGCGAAATACAGTTGGGCTCATTTACATTTTATTATACTCATTAAAATCAAAGGCCACAATAAAAAATTATAAGTATAAAGGTGGTCAACTCAGGTGTTTTAGGATTTTCAGCGCCTCTTTGCGTTCTTCCGGGGATAGATTGCGCGGGGTAAACCGGGTTTCGTAATAGAGCGCGGTAAGGCGTTCGGTTTGATTTAGGAGGTTATTCTTGTCGGCGTTTTCTAGGAAAGAAGATTGAATGCGGTTGAAAAATTCTTGCGGGGTTTCATGAACAGCTTTTTTTAAGCCGGTTTTTTGTAAGGATTGGAGCAGTTTTGAGTAAAACCAGGCGGGGTGAGACTCGGCTTTATTAAACAGTTTCCCCTGTATCCAAAGGAAAAATAGATAAATTAAGAGCGCGCCCGCGGATAAACCGCCCGCTAAAAGGATGGTGAGACTAACGCGTTTGCCCAACCCGGATTTTTCCAGCGGTTCTTGACGGTTTTCAGCTAGTTTTAAGTCCAGGTTTAATAGCCGCCACTTTTCGCGCCAGCGGTTTATGGATTGGTCCATGGA
>JAHFBY010000467.1 GCA_023249835.1 Elusimicrobiota bacterium
CAAACATGATTACCAACAACTGATCGCGGAAAATATCGTATTCCAGTCCCTGATGATGGGACTGGTTCCTTTTATCCTTGACTTGATACAGATAGATTTAGGCGCAGCCTTTATCCTCTCTTGGTTTAGCGCGAGCGGCGCGCTGTCTACGGCGCTATTTGTGTTCGCCCATCCCAGAGTCTTTAAACCGGACGCAAACGGGAGCTATGACGTCTTTGGGCGAAGATACAAATTAGTAAAAGCGCAAGGGTCGGACCGGGCAGCGCTCAGCGTTTTAGGGATCATTATGAGCGCGCTCTATGCCCTAACCTATATGTTTGTCCCGCACGCGGGAGCGCTGGAAACTTTGGGCGTATACGCGGGCAGCCTTGTTTCGGCAACAGCATTTCACCTGCTCTGGAACCGATCCATTGCCGCGAACCGGCGATTGGTCCTGGGTATGATGGCTACGGAAGAAGAAACAAGGGTTACTGGGCCGGAATATTTGTATCACGACATACCTTGGCTCTCGACATATGAAACGCAAGGGCGGGAAGAGACGATTCATTGGTTGGCGGAGATGAGGAGGGATACGGGCGCAGATGATTATAGCTTGACCTCGCTGATCCTGGCTTTAGATAGCTCTGGGAAGCTCCCACTCGATGCAAGTCCTACGCAATGGGAAATAGATGCAAGCGCGTATGATTTTTATTTGCTCCATCAGGAATTATTAGACCAACTGATCGCAACGGATTTGGCGATAACCCTGCGAGCGTTGGCAGAGAGAAGAAATGAGCTCAACAATAACAGTTTGTCCTATCTGGTCCAAGCGCTAAGTATTGCCGGGAAGCTCCCGAGCGATGCAAGTTTTATGCGATGGCAAATGGATGCAAGCGCGTATGATTTTTATCTGAACCATCAGGGATTATTAGACCAACTGATCGCAACGGATTCAGCGACAACCCTGCGATCGTTGGCGGGGAGAAGAAATGAGCTCAACAATAACAGTTTGGGATATCTGGTCCGTGCGCTAAGTATTGCCGGAAAGCTCCCGCGCGATGCTAATCCTATGCAATGGCAAATAGATGCAAGCGCGTATGATTTTTATTTGACTCATCAGGCAACCATAGATGCTGTTTTAGCGGACAATGACTTTTCCGCAATGGAGGATTTAGACGCGTTCCTGATCATAGATCACTTAATTCGCGTCCCCATTAGAGAATTAAAGAACCGGGATTGGGTGGCAGGCAAGCCTAAAAAGACATTGAGCATGAACTATGTTGCGCAATCATTATATCTAGTTCCGAATGCAAGAGTTGAAAAATCGTTAGTATATTTAAGCCGCTGTTATGATCTTGCGGTGGATAAGGAGCAGGAAATCAGCGGCGAGCTGCGCAGGATATTTTTCCTGGCGCCAACCGAAGTGTATCGGAACGATTTGGAGAGGTTAACCAAGAACTTTAGACGTGGGATATTGATCACCAAAAGCGGTAAGGAAGTTCAGTATAAGAACAGCGCGCTGGCAATGGCCTATGAATTGTATGGAAAGAACTTGATTGCGGATATTGCCGCAGGACGCGTCCACGGGCCGCGAGAAGAGGGAGCAGAGGATGAGCGTCCCAGACAGAGGATGAGAATAGAGGAAGAGTCTAACCTTAGTCTAACCGGGCTGATCCCAAGTTGGCGGAACTTCTTTAACAAACATGATTACCAACAACTGATCGCAGAAAATATCGTATTCCAGTCCCTGATGATGGGGCTGGTTCCTTTTATCCTTGACTTGATACAGATAGATTTAGGCGCAGCCTTTATCCTCTCTTGGTTTAGCGCGAGCGGCGCGCTGTCTACGGTTCTATTTGTGTTCGTCCATCCCAGAGTCTTTAAACCGGACACAAATGGGAGCTATCGCCTCTTTGGTCAAGGATACAAATTAGTAAAAGCGCAAGCGCGGGACCGGGCAGCGTTATTTTGTTTAGGGCTGATCATGAGCGCGCTCTATTCCGTGACCGTCCTTTTTGTGCCGCATACCGGAACATTGCAGATTTTAGGAGTTTACTTAGCCGGTCTGGTTTCGGCCGTTGGCGCGCACTGGGTATGGAACCGCGGGATCA
>JAHFBY010000109.1 GCA_023249835.1 Elusimicrobiota bacterium
GATCACGCGGATATCTTCTTCTTCAAAGCGGATCGCCATCCCCTGCTTTGTTCCCACGATGACCTGCTGTTTGCCGTCGGTATGCTTCACTTCTTCCAAAACGTCTCCCTCTTCCAAAGTAATGGCAATAATTCCGGAAGCGCGAATGTTATCGTATTCGGTCAACGGCGTGCGTTTGATCGTGCCGTTGCGGGTGCACATGAGGAGATAAGTTTCCTGGCCTTTGGGCTCTTCAAAAGTTTCAATAGGAATGCAGGAAGTTATTTTTTCTTCGGTTCCTAATTGCACGAAATTAACGATCGCCTTGCCCCGAGCCGTGCGGCTTGCGTCTGGAATTTCATAAACTCGAATCCAGTAGAGCCGACCGCGGTTAGTGAAGAGCAGTAAAAAAGCGTGCGTGCTCGTTACGAAGAGATGCTCAACAAAATCGTCCTCGCGCGCCGTCATGCCGGAAATGCCCTTGCCGCCGCGCTTTTGCGCTTTGTAGGTGTCAGAGGGCAAACGTTTAACGTACCCGGCATGAGAGAAGGTCACCACCACGTCTTCTTCGGCGATCAAGTCTTCGATTTCAAACTCGCCGGTTTGCGCCGTGATTTTAGTTCTGCGTTCAGAGGGGTAGGTTTCCATCAATTCTTTTAAATCCTGCTGGATGATGCTTAAAACCTTGCGCGGATCGGCGAGGATAGCCTTTAGACGGGCAATGGTTTTAATTAACTCTAAATACTCGTCCTCAATTTTTTTTCTTTCCAATCCGGTCAACTGGTGCAAGCGCATATCTAAAATGGCCTGCGCTTGAACGCGGGAAAGCTTAAACTCTTCCATTAAACTGGCGCGGGCAGAGTCCACGTCTTTAGATTCGCGGATGATCTTAATAATGCGATTTAAGTTATCGATCGCAATTTTCAAGCCTTCCAAAATATGCGCTCGGTCTTCGGCTTTTTTGAGCTCAAAACGCGTGCGGCGAAGGATAACGATCTTGCGGTGTTCGATATAATGTTCAAACACTTCGCGCACGCCTAAAATTTTGGGGCGTCCGTTGACAATGGCGAGCAAAATCACCCCAAAGGAAATTTCCATTTGAGTGTGTTTGTAAAGTTGATTTAAAACAATGTTGGCGTTAGCGTCGCGCTTGAGTTCAATCACCACGCGGATACCCTCGCGCGAAGACTCGTCCCGAATATCGGAAATGTCCGTAATTTTTTTGTCGCGCACGAGGTTGGCAATGGTCTCTTGCAAAGTGGCTTTATTGACCTGATACGGCAGCTCGGTCAAAACAATCGCCTGCCGGCTGCCGCGAATTTCTTCAATTTCCGCTTTAGAACGTATCCGAACAGAACCTCGTCCGGTTTCAAAATAATCCTTGATGCCGGTCTTGCCCATAATAATGCCTGCGGTCGGGAAATCAGGCCCTTTCATAATTTTCAAGATTTCGGACACTTCAATTTTAGGGTTATCGATATAAGCAGTTATCGCCTGGCAAACTTCAACTAAATTGTGGGTTGGGATGTTAGTGGCCATACCGACCGCGATGCCCGAAGAACCGTTCACTAAAAGGTTGGGAAGTTTTGCCGGCAAAACCGAAGGCTCTTGCAACGAGCCGTCGTAGTTGGGATTAAAATCTACAGTGTCCTTATCGATGTCAGTCAACATTTCATTAGAAATCTTTTCCAAACGAACTTCCGTGTAACGCATGGCCGCGGGCGGATCGCCGTCAATGGAGCCGAAGTTTCCTTGTCCGTCTACCAGCGGCTGCCGGAGCGAAAAATCCTGCACCATTCGGACCAGCGCGTCATAGACCGCGGTATCTCCGTGAGGATGGTACTTACCTAAAACGTCGCCGACGACGCGCGCGGACTTCTTATAGGCCTTGTTATGGCTTAACCCCATTTCGTCCATGGTAAAAAGAATTCGGCGGTGCACGGGTTTAAGCCCATCGCGAACGTCGGGCAAAGCGCGTCCGATAATAACCGACATTGAGTAATCGATATAAGAGTGCCGCATTTCATCTTCAATATCGCGGGGAATAACGTGGTCAATAACGTCCGGCAAAGTCATCTGGTCTTGTGGTTTTTTTGTCATAAATTTTCCTTTCCTAATAAAACAACAAATTGGCCCCAACGGGAATCGAACCCGTGTTTATACCTTGAGAGGGTACCGTCCTGGGCCACTAGACGATGGGGCCCATGTATTTTCGTGGGAATTATTGTTAAACAATATCGAATTTGGAAACAGAAGTCAAATTTTGGGTTTAAACTATCTGCCGGTCAGACACAACCCTCCGCGCAATGCGTCCCAAGATATGACTCGCCAAGTGCGGAAGTTTTACGCACAGGCATCGAGAGAGGTAAAACAGTTAAAAAACAACTCAGTAGGCGTCGCCACGCGCATCAATGTTTGTTATATAAACTGCTCTTTCAGAGGAAATGATAACGTAAAAAATTCTTAGTTTGCCAACCCGGTAACGGTAAAGTCCGGACAATTCACCGGACAACCTTTTAATGGCTTTACCATAGTGATAAGGACTTTCTTCCAGTATCTTAACCATGTGCTTAAATCTTGTTTGATAATTAGACCCGAGTTTGTGATGTGTTTTCTTTGCATCATGTGACCATCGAACTTCATATTTTAATGTCATCCCTAACTCGACTCCATTGTCCTTTTTTGCCCTGCTCAATCCCTCTATGGATTTTTTCCATCAGTTTATGATTAGATAGCGATTCCAATGTCAGTTTCAAGGAAGTTAATTCATCTTTCATTCGTTTATAAGTTTTCTGACTCAATTGCATGGTCCACCTCCTCTTATTTATGATTATATCGGTGATTGATCGTTAAGTCAACGCTATCCGCTATAAAAATTTATCAAACGAAACGTTGTTTATTAAGGACTGTGATCAGCATCTGTATAACGTTAATAGATACTTTAGCACAGAAAAATGGTTTCTGTTTTAAGAAAAATGTTACGTTAAGTTTACAAATTAGCATAATTGGATAAAGTATAATTAAAGTTCACCGCGCGTGAGCTGCACGATAAATCGCAAACGATTATTTAAGTGTGAGGTTTTTATGTTGTCAATAAAATTGCCGTTATGTTCCTTTCCCGTATATTTAAAAAAAGCCTTGGCCTGCTCGCTGGCTTTGGCTCTGACCTATGGCGGGGCAGCGACTCCTTTGACTCATGCCTCTTTGTGGGAAACGCGCAAAGCGCAGTTGGAACAAGGCCAAGAAAATAGGAACGCGCTGTTTCGCAGGCTGAAATTGCGGGAAAACGTTTCATCCAATCCCCATGGACGGATCCCTTGGGGGCACGACAGTTTAAACGTTCCCTCCCAATATGGGAGCGTTGTAGAAAGTTGGTCCCCAGCCCAACCCGGCGCCGACCACGTTCCGCTGGTGATCCACGTTCAGGACGCGCACGGGATTTACGCAGCGCAAAAGAATTCCGCGGCAATTTTAAAAACTATATGGGAACAGCGGGCCGCCCAAAGGCCCATCGCGGGTCCGGCAGCGCCTTTACAGGTTTACGTGGAAGGAGCGTGGAACAAATCCAAGGCCGGGCGACTCCATTTTCTGCCGGAATCCGGCTTCAGAAACGAGGCCGCGGAATTATTGTTGAAACAAGGGGTTATAACCGGGGAAGAGTACCTATCGATCTTGGCGGGTCCGGAGGCGCTGGCAGTAACGGGCATTGAGAATGAGTCCGCCTATAAAGCAAACTTGCAAACCCGACGCGCATTGGCGGGAAACCGTCCCGCGCTATTGGCTTGGGTCAGATCGCTAGCAGCGCGCATGCAAAGGTTAAAAGATAAACGTTATTCCGAACAGATGCTGCAGTTAGACCGCTGCGCCACCCGCTTTGCCGATGGTTCCTTGAGCCTAGAAAACTATTTGAACACCTTGGTTGCCACCTCTCCCTCATGGGAACCCTACCCCCACTTAAACAAATTGCGGGTGCTGCAAACCCTGCAGAAAAAGCTTTCCTTAGAAAAAGAACTTGACAATAAACCGGAGGCTTACGCTAAGCTTCAAAAGCTGAGCCGAGAGCTGGATCCACAAACCCTTTACATTGAAATTAAGGCTCTGGAAAAAAAACAGATGCAAGGGTTGGCGCTCGCAGATCCGGAACTGAGGGAACTTCTATTCATGAACCGGGCGTTGGCTTTGCACAAAAAGTTCTGGGACGAACGATTTAGCTCGGAAGAGTGGCGGGAATACAAATCCGCGCGGGAAACAGATTTTCCCGCGCTCAAGCAAATTGAACAATTCTTAACCCAGCGGGAACAAAAAGCCGGGTTCCCTCCTATGGAACCTTCTCTCCAAGAAAGCCGCGCCCCACTGGCCGAGAACTTTCCGGAATTGATGAACTATTCTGAATTAAACTTTTTGCAGCACTCCTATTACCAACTAGCCTTTAAAAGAGACCAATTTTTAACGGACAACTTTTTGCGCAAATCAGCGTCTAACGCTGAGGTTTCGGACCTGGCGGTGATCATTGCCGGAGGTTTCCATACACCGGGGATCACGCGCAAATTGAGGGAACGCAATATTGCTTATGCCGTGGTGCGGCCCAATACCGAAAAAGTTCCACCAACGTTAAATTGCGCAAAAGAAGAGATTGTTAAAGCCGGGGAACTTGCCCAAGAGATGATTTTTGGCCCTGCCATTGATGGCCTAAAACACCGCACCCTAACCGGAAAATACAAGCAAAACAACGACTGGGCGCCGTTCGCAATCGAATACCAAAGAAAAGAGAAATCGCCCAAAAACAGAGTTTTAGCGCAGGCTGAAAAGCAAACCGATAAATTGCGGGAAGTTTTGATCAGTTCTTTAGCGGGCGGAGACATCCGCTTAGCCGTGCAAATGGCCGGACTCGAGTCAGTGATTGGCCAAGGATGGGAGCAGTCCCAATGCTTATGGGGCGATTCCGCGCAAGAGCGCATCCAAGAATTAACCGCGTTGCCAGCGCCCAAACGCTACCTTTGGCCGCAATGGCCCGCCTCCTGGGTCCAAGAGCCAGCCATGCGCCCTTATTTAGAAGCCATGGAAACCGCAATCCTGGGACGCTATTTCATCAGAGACTTGGGCAAAATTTTATCCGGCCCAATGGGCATAATTAAAACTCCGCTGGATTTACAAAGGATTGCTTTGCGCGCCGCCATTCCTTCGGCGTTAAGTTTTGCCTTGGCGCACGGACCCAAAGTCTTGCAAGTGAAACCAAACGGAAGCCAAACCTTCCGCAACATCACGCCTCAAGACCATCTCGGAATTTTCCTCATGGCCTTGACTGCAAACATCCAATCCGCAACGCGTTTCCTAAAAAAAGATTTTTTAATTCCGATCCATACCCTATACAACCAAAAAGTTGCCTGCGCCTTAGGTTTAGGCCAGGCAATGCTCATTGGAGATGAAAGAGATTTAGAATATGGAGAAAGTAGACCGCGGCCCGCGCCAAGACGAAAACGCATCTTCATCGGAACCATTGGGCTCTTACTAATGCTTGTGCTCATTGCGCCCATCTTAGGAGCATTTTTAGCTTTACTGCAAGAGGAACAGGGCTCTGTGCCCAGCTTTCAAAACCAAACCCATCGAACGTTGCAAAGCAACACTGCATTCGACCCCATCCCAGATCAAATCATTCCCATAGGTAAACCCTACAATCTAACCCTAACTCCAGAAATGTTCGGCATGTGGGGATTTAAAAATATCACCATCAACCAAAGCAACGGAGCAGCGTCGCCAAGCTGGTTAAATAATACAATGAACACAACTATTGAACTATTATCCAATTATGAACTGTACTCCTACCCTGGTTATTATCCCACCAGCGCTCTAGCCATACAAGGAGAGGTTGCATATCTATCAAATTGGGGTTTGCGAAACTTTGACATAAGCGACCCTTATAATCCTCAATTATTAGTAAATTATCCTGGGGTTGGCACTCCTGAAGACATAGCTCTTAAAGGAAATATTGCATACGTTGCCAGCAATAACGGTGGATTACTAATCATAGATGTTAGCAACCCCGCTACACCAGAATTATTAGGAAGTTACGGAACTGATATCTATATAATAAGGAAAGTAACTGTTCAAGGAAACATTGCTTATGTTGGAACTGATAAAGGATTACAAATCATAGACGTCAGCAATGCCGCTAACCCAAAGTTATTAAGTAGTTATACTTCCTACGGAGGAGACATCATTGTTCAAGGAGATATTGCATATACTATTGCAAATGGTGGATTATCTATCTTAGATGTCAGCGATCCTGCCAATATCCAGTTATTAGGATCTTATACTATACCCGACGCCACAGGATCCATAGCCATAAAAGGAAATACTGCGTATGTTCAAGGTCAAAAAGTTAACCCCAATTTTGATGTTATATACAGTTTTGACGTTAGTGATCCTACAAATATTCAGTTATTG
>JAHFBY010000468.1 GCA_023249835.1 Elusimicrobiota bacterium
GACGCAATCGCGGCAGCTCTGTTTCGGTTGCTTAACCATTCTCACACGGGAAGGTGCGAAGAGAGTTGGGTACACGCCGCAGCCCAGGAGTTGGGGCTTGAGTCTGATTCTGATTTGGTTTTAGAGGGTGTAAAGGATATGCCTTGGGGCGCGCTTGCTTTTACAGATTTAGAGGGGAAAGTACATGTTGTTAATAACTTGTTTGGGTCTACGGCCAACACTTTTAAAGGCGGGTTCTCTAACCGCTTGCAGCTGTTTTTATTGAAAGTTGTTCTAAAACATGAGCGCCAACGCCTTAAATATTTGCCCCGCAATTTGAACGATTCTTCCGGGTTCACCAGCCAATGGCTGGCCCGATGTCCGCTTTTACAAACCTTGTTCATTTACTTGGCCAAACCATTTCTCGCCTATCGCGCGCAACCTGCCGGATACATTAACGTTGAACCAATTCCAAGCGAGCCTATGTTTGCGTCCACGCCTGTAGAAATGGTAAGGCGATTGGAATCGGCGAGTTTTGCTATTTTCAATGGAACTCGAGATGAGAGCCATCATTTTCATCTACAAGGATTAACTCTAAGCCAAAGCATTGGTGAATCCTTTTATCTGCGCGGGGAGGTGGAGGGGACGAACCGCTTGTTCTTGTCCGCGGACCGCCACAGTCAGGCCGCAGTGCTCAACGATTGGGCTATTACGATTACAGATCCTTTAGGTAGGGTTATTTCGCGCGCGAACTTAAAAGTAGATGAACAAGGCGCAGTGGGTTTTAACGTCATGATCAGTCGTGAAGATGCGGCGAAAGTGTTTGGCTTCAGATTAGAGTTTGGCGACCACAGCGTAGAAAGGATTCAGCCGATTATTCAATATCCTGCTAACCTGACGCGCGTAACGTCGGAGAAGTTCGCGCGTTATCATAATGCTAGGAAAGGGCAAGAGCCCAACGGTTTAGAAAAAATATTGAACACTAAATTTCAATTAACCAACAGTAGCGAGGAGTCAGTTCACAAATTTTTGGAGTTGTCGGAAAACTTTTGCTCTATTTACCGCAGCGCCACTTTTTATCCCTACACCTGCCATTTCATGTGCTACGTGCTCTATAAACTTATGCTTGATTTTGGCGTCCATTCCGTCATTTTAAAGAAGACCTCGCTCGCTGGGCAGGGTCCGCACTTTTACCTCTTGTTTAAAGTGGACCGGAGGATCTATATTTTAGATCCAACTGCGGACCAGTTTAACCCTGCGGACACCTTTAATTGGGGCGGTTCCAAATTTCGTTCTTACCGGCCTGTAGCGCCAGTGTTGATCCCCGTTGGTGATTTTGATTCTTTATCTGCCTACGCTGCTCCGGGCTCTTTGCCTTTTGCCGTTTCCATGGAGAGCATTAAAGAAGATGTGATCGACTATCCCGACACTCCTTGGGAGAACCTCTATTTGGAGCTTTATACCATTGCGGTGGAACGTTCTCTTCTGCGCTCGCCCAACGCCTGGGTTAAACTAGAACCCCATGCTCTAAACAGTCTAATCCAATCTTGGCGGCGTCAGGGTTTTGACCTCCCTTTGGGCAATGGTTCCCCAACCTCTAATCGTTTCCTCCTCTCTAATCAGGGGCATAAAGCGTTGGCTTATTTGCTGGACCCGGAAACGTTTGGAAAAATCCCATTTCCTCTGGATCATAAAGATATTTACGATAACTTGAAGCTAAACTTTATGGTTGAGGGCAGGATGCATGTCCTGTATGCTCCCTTATCGCCCCACCTTAGCGCAGAAAAATCTTTGCCAATGGTTTTAATTATTGGGGACGCGCAAAGCATAGAAAGCGCAATCCCGGGGATTGGTCAATGGATCATTTCCACAGCGTCGGATTATGAATTTATGTTTGACTACCTGGCGCAAGAATATATTCGCTTAAACCCAGTTGCGATCTATACAACCCGGCAACTCAAGGCTGCGCGCCGGTGGATTGTGCAGGCAATGAGCGTTTATTCGGAACGAAACCGTTTGAGCGTTTACATGCACTTTTCTTATCATTTTGTTGGAAGCGTAATTGGAAAAATTATTTCCGGGCATACTTATTCTTACGCTCTGCCT
>JAHFBY010000469.1 GCA_023249835.1 Elusimicrobiota bacterium
AATTGAGTACGTCTGCGGCTAACGCTTTGTTAAAAGTGCTGGAAGAGTCCCCGCGCTATTGCCGGTGGATTTTGTTGGCGGGTCACGCGGAACGCGTGTTGCCTACGGTTAAGTCGCGCTGCCGTAAAATTCCTTTTTCGCTTTTATCAAATCAAGAGGTAGAATCTGTCTTAAACCGTGTTTTGCCCGCGGATCAAGTGAACGCCGGTTCGCGCCAAATTCAAAAAATCGCCGCGCTTTCTGGAGGGTCTGTGTCTATTGCTTTGTCCCTTTGGGGAGAAGAAAATCTGGAATGGATTGAACTTTCTGAGTCAGTGTTTGGAAAGAACACAAAATTGAGTCCGCTGGTCTTAGCCGGAAGCGTTTTAAGCGATAAAAAAAGTGGGAGTGGCGGAGGTGGAGGCGCGCGCCGGCAAGCAGAAGGTTTTTTGCGTATATTGGCGTTGGCAGGATCAAAATATTTGCAGCAAGACCCTTCAATGGATAACGCCAAAAAAATTAGTTCTGTCCTTGAATCTTGGGAAGAGTTAAAAAGAAATGTTTCCCCGCAACTGGTGCTAGACGCGCTTTTTATGAATTTAGTTGATTGCGGATAAACGCTTGAAACCTTATTATCTCACCACTCCCATTTACTACGTCAACGATAAGCCCCATATTGGACACGCGTATACTACTATTGCCGCCGATGTTTTAGCGCGCTGGAAACGGATGAACGACGTCCCCGTGTTTTTTCTTACCGGCACGGACGAGCACGGGTCTAAAATTGCGCAAGCCGCAGGAGAAAAAGGTCAAACCCCGCAAATTTATGCGGACAACTTAATGGCGGAGTTTCGGTCTCTGTGGGTTCATTTAAATATTGCAAACGATGACTTTATTCGCACCACAGAAACGCGCCATACGCGCGGAGTTCAAGTCGCGTTTAAAAAGTTGTTTGATCAGGGCGATATTTATAAAGGTTATTACGAAGATTGGTATTGCGTGAGTTGCGAAAGTTTTTGGCTGGGCTCCGACTTAAAAGATAATAAATGTCCGGATTGCGGACGCGCAGTAGAGAAACTAAAAGAAGAAAGCTACTTTTTTAAGCTCTCTAAATACGCGCCCGCCTTGCTGGACCATTATCATCGTAACCCTTTGTTTCTGTCCCCTAAATATCGCGCGCAAGAAATTATTAATTTTGTGACCGGAGGACTTAAAGATATTTCAGTCTCGCGTTTAAAGGAAAGTTGGGGAGTGCCCGTTCCGATGGACGCGGCGCATTCAACGTATGTTTGGTTTGACGCGCTGCTAAATTATATTACGGCGTTAGGGTATGGGTCAGAGGCAAACGAAAGTGCGCTCACAACCGCCTGGCCGTGCGACGTGCATATTGTGGGCAAAGAAATTATGCGTTTTCATGCGGTTATTTGGCCGGCAATGCTCATGGCCTTGGGGTTAGAGTTGCCCAAAAAAATATTCGCTCATGGTTGGTGGACGCGCGAAGGCGAAAAGATGTCCAAATCGAAAGGCAATATCGCTGTTCCCAAAGAAATAACCGATGAGTATGGAGTCGATGGGTTGCGATACTTTTTGATGAGAGAAATACCGTTTGGCGCTGACGGTGATTTTTCCGGTTCCGCTATCCGCGTGCGCTATAACGCCGAACTAGCCAACGATTTAGGCAACTTATTTTCGCGGACGTTAACGTTAATTGTGAAACATTTTGCCGGGACGTTAAACGTAGCGCCCGCAGGAGCCTTGTTAAGGCCAATGGCGGACGCGCACGCTAAGGTTGTTAAAGGGTACGAAGAAATAGCAATTCAGGATGTTTTAGAAGCTTTGCGTAGCGTGGTGTCGGAAGCTAACCGTTATTTGGACCAAAAGGCGCCCTGGACTTTAATTAAAACGGACCGCATTGAAACCGAAAAAGTGTTGGCCGAAGTTTGGTTAGTTTTGCGCTGGCTGGCAGCGGGATTTTATCCCTTTATGCCGGCGACGGCTGAAAAAATGTGGGCGCTTTTGGGCGAGACCATAATTTTATCTAAACAAGGAGGAGCTGTTTTGTCCGCGCCGCAATTGGGAAACCCAACGTTAATAAAGGTTGAACG
>JAHFBY010000110.1:0-430 GCA_023249835.1 Elusimicrobiota bacterium
TCCGGTTGAGGTAAGGCAGCGTTAATCCATTGGGCGCTGAAACGCCGTAAGCGGAACAATTGGCTCTCTAAAGAAAAACAGGGCAGGCTATTCATTTTAATGAGCTCTTTACTTTCCAAAGAAGTGAGGTAAAAGCATCCCTCTGCGCCACGGCTAGGCAAAGGTTTTATGAACCCTTTTAAAATGAATTGTTCTCCACAAATCGGATAGAAATCCGCGAACTCTTCAGGCAAGGATTGATTTACCCATAACCGAACCGGCTCGCGGATCCAGGCTCCATCAGGCAGCCAAATTCGCTCGGTGCGGAAAAGATAGCGAATTTTGCGGCTGCCCCGAAAACTTGACTTAAATTCAGCGGCGCTCAGCGCTTGTCCTTGAATGATGGCCGGACCGGTTGGCAAGGACGCCATTGCTGATTCCTGCACTCTCT
>JAHFBY010000110.1:440-6400 GCA_023249835.1 Elusimicrobiota bacterium
CTCTTAAAAACTGCAAATTTAGCGCTAAAAAGAAGCGCGGCGATACCTAATGCCAAAAGAAACGCAGGGCGGTTCCGGGGGTTCACGGAACGGGTTTAAGATATTTTTGCAGGGCAGCAAACCGTTTTTGGCCAATGCCTTTAACCCGCATTAACTCATTGTTACGTTTAAAACCGCCGTTCAGCAATCTATAGTCAAGGATATTTCGGGCCATCTTGGAACCAATGCCGGGCAAAGACTCTAATTCAGCTAAATTTGCTTGGTTAAGATTTATTTTTCGATAAACTTTTGCATCCACTCCATAGGAAAAAGCTTCCATGGGCGCATGTTGAACGGTCAATGGGACGAGGCTCGAATAATGTTGCCAAATTCGGACCAAAAGACCCAATAATAACAACAACGTTAGGCACAGGAGCGCCTTGCTTTCGGTTTTGGTCATACAAATTAATGTATCAATCCAGGCGGGGGTGGGGAATCAGACTATTTTATGAAAGTGTGCAGGAATTATTTTTAACCGGAAGGAAGCGCGTCGTGCTGCATGAGAGGCAGAGTGTACCAAAAGGTAGTGCCCATATTGCGGCCTTCGCTAAATACGCCGATTTGGCCTTTGTGGCTATGAACGATCTCTTGGGAGATGTAGAGACCCAAACCCAATCCTTGCTTCACTGATGAAGAATCTTCCACCTGATAAAAATGTTCAAAAATACGCGATTGATGTTCCGCAGCAATGCCTTCGCCATTATCGATGATTTCAGTTAAAACCATATTGTCTTTTTGAGAAACCCGTAAGGTTATTTTACCCTCTTTACGCACGTGCTTAAACGCATTGGAAATGAGGTTGGTTAACAACTGCTGCAAGCGATGATGATCGGCCATGATCATCATGGGCATTTCCGGCAACTGCCAATCTAAAGTGACCTTGCGAGTCGCAGCAATTTGCAAAAAGGCGTCCCGGCTATGATCGCAAAAGCCAACGTAATCCATAGGATACATCTCCACTCTAAGTTTGTCGGACTCAATTCCCACCATGTCCATAAGGTTAGAAATCAAGTGGTTCATCTGTTTAATAGAACGGCGAAGGGTCTCAAAAGAGCGATCTCTTTTTTCCGGCGGCAAGTCCGGGGTGGACTCTAATAAATCGACATAACCTAAAAACGTGGTCAAGGGACCGCGCAAGTCATGGGTAACAATAGACAAAAACTTACTTTTAAGATCGTTTAAACGACTTAAAGCTGCGTTTGACGCTTTTAAATATAAAATCAACTGTTTATTTTCTTCGGAAAGGTTTCTTTTTTTAATACCTTTCCAGATGCTTTGTAAAAGATACGCCTTATCCACAGGTTTAGAAACGAAATCATATATATCCGCCTGCGCCATGCTGGCAGCCAATTCAACGGAAGGATAGGCGGTCATCAATATTACCGGAAGGTGGGGATCAATTTCGCGTAAAAGCTTGGAAAGTTCAATACCATCCACGTTGCCAAATCGGACGTCCACCAGCGCAATGGCGGGCTTAATTTCCTTCATTAACCGGATTGCCGTTTCCTTGTCTTCGGCAAAAGCGGTTTCAAACTGAAATTGCTCCAAGGTGTCTTGCAGCATGTTACCGATGTTTGACTCATCGTCAACGATAAGAATTTTTGGGAAAGATTTATCACCGTCCGGGGAGTTAACCTTTCTATAAACTGAATACCAATCCGCTTGATGTGCCATCCTGATGTGAATATATCCCCAGATTGGCAAATTGTCAAGAGAGAAAATCAGAAGAATTTGACAATTCTATAGGATAATGATAATGTAACAAACGGTAAAAGGTGGCGCCCAATAGACATGGGAGGTAATAAATGCACTTACTAAGCATCGAGATGACAGGATTTAAATCCTTTGCAGATCGTACCCATATAGATTTAAAGCAGGGTATTTCCGCTGTTGTTGGTCCCAACGGATGCGGCAAATCAAATATTGTGGACGCGATTCGCTGGTGCTTGGGAGAAATGTCCGCGCGGTCATTACGCTCTAAACAGATGCTGGACGTTATTTTTGGCGGCGCCACCGCTCGATCAGCGCAAAATATGGCGGAAGTGACTCTTACTTTTGATAACTCCCACCGCAGCTTAGGAATTGATTTTACGGAAGTACAAGTGACCCGCCGGCTCTTCCGCAGCGGAGAATCAGAATATTTTTTGAATAAGACCCAATGCCGGTTAAAGGACATCCGCGACCTGTTTTTAGACACGGGGCTCTCCGATGGATACTCCATCATGGCCCAGGGCGAAGTAGACTTTATAATCAACGCTAAACCCGAAGAAAGAAGAGAAATGTTTGAAGAAGCGGCGGGCGTTTCTAAATATAAGGTTCGCCGGGACGAAGCGATCCGCAAGTTAGACCGCGTAGAACTTGACATTAGCCGGTTAAATGATGTGATTTCCATGGTAAAAGAACAGATGAGCGCCTTGGAGACCGCTGCCAAAAAGGCTAAAACTTATCAGCGTTTAAAAGAAGAGCTCAAAAATTTAGAAACCATAGATATATTGAACCGCTATGACCAAATTGATGCTAGTTTGGGAGATGAACGCCAAAAACTCGAACAAATGAAACTGGATTTGAGCGAAACCCAAGTCCGAATTGATTGCGCCCAAGCTGAACTTATTGATATCAGACTCCAATCTGACGTTTTGGAAAAAGCTCTGTACCAAAAAAATCAAGACATCTTGGAGTTTGATAAAAGTATTAATTTATCCGACACTCAACTGCGCACAGCAGTGGAACGAGAACACGAATTCGAGTTGCATGGCGCTAGAGAGCAGGAGCGCATCAATGAAATGCAAACCGAGCTGGTAAAGCTTTTTGAACGATTGGAAAAAACCAAAGCAGAGATCAGCGCCAAACAAGAGCAAGTAGCGCAGTTGCAATCTAATTTTGAAAGTGAAAACGCAATCTGGCTTAAAATAAAAGAAGAATATAAAACGCTGGAATCAAGAAAGCTGGCCACAAACGAAGCGATATTTTCTCTGACTAATTCTATTTGTGAAATTGACAACAAAAAAAATAGCCGCAGTTCCCAACTGATTCATGAACAATCCGGAATATTGTCCCTGCAAAAAGATATGGAAAGGGCAAAAAAGGAACAGGAACGATATCAAACTGAAATTTCCAACCTCCGCGGCAAACTGGAATCCTTAGATCAGTTAACAGAAGTGAAAAACAGCGAACTCATCACTTTAAATTCTAATATCACAACTCAGGAACTCCGTTACAAGGAATTAAACTTGCTCTTAGATAATTTACAACCCGAACTCATTTCGCACAAAAGCAAGTTAGAATGGGTTCAGCGGGGATTTAACACTAACCCCTATCGTAAAGGCACTCAAGCGGTACTGGACCACGGGTTTGACGGACTTAAAGGCGTGGTTGGACTATTATTTAAGTATTCGGAAAATATGGCCCATTGGGTGGAAGCCATCTTAGGCGCAAAATTGAATTACTTGGTCTTTGCAGAGTCCCACCAAGCGTTAACCGCGTTGCAGTGGCTTAAAGATAATGGACAAGGTCGGGCAACCTGTATAATTTTAGATACTTTACCTCAAAATAGTCCCCAGGACATCAGCTCCATGTCGAAGGCTAGCGCACTAATTAACTTAGTGCAATGCGTTCCGGAACTTGAAAACTTAAAAAACAACGTTTTTGGGCACTCTTATCTATCGGAAAACATCCTTTACGACAAATACACCATTGACGGCGGATCAGATTTACTTTCTCTTCAAATTGGAGAAGAAACACCGGTCACGGAAAACGTTTTTCGCTTGAAAGCAGAATTAGAAGAAAGCATCCGCAACGAGGAAGATATAAAAGAAAAGACTCAGGCAGAATTAGCGCAACTCTATGTGCAGATTGAACAAAGCAAAATTATGGTGAGCGAAAAAAACATGGAGGCCGGCAAAGCTCATGTTGAATCTTTACACACGAAAGATTTAGTGCAAACCAAACATGAGGAGTTAAGCTTAGCTGTCCGGGAATTAGCCCTGTTTGAAGAATCGATTGCCTTATCGCAAAGGAGGCTGGAAGAATTAAACAGCGAGATTTCTATTCAAGATCAAAACCTTAATAATTTAGAAAGTCAAAAAACAGTTCAAGAAGAAGAAAGGATCCTTATTCAAAAATTGCTGGATGATAAAAAAGCGGAAGAGCACCACAGCGCGCTGCGGGTACACGAACACAAAATTCGGCTTGAATCTACCCTTGAGGCGCTCAAAATCAGCCAAGAAACTTTAAATGACTGGCATAACCAAACTGTGCAAATCGAACAAAACTTGCATGGTTCCCGAACTGAAATTGAAAACTGTAATACGAAAATAGCCCAACTCACTCAAGTTCAAAAAAAAGAAGCTGCTGCCATTGAAAACTTGGAACTTGGCAAGAGAGAACTAACCCGAGAACTTGAAACCCTGTTAAATCAAAAATCGCAAAAAGAAGAGGAAATTCGCAAAAAAGAGAATGATGTTCATGAAGCCCGCGAAAAATTAACGGAATATTCCGGCGCTGCCCATGCCCTAGAAATTGAACTACGCAGCAGGGAACACGAAAAAATAAATCTCGCCTCAAAACTTCAGGATTATTATTCCCTTAGCTTGGAGGAGGCCAGGGGCCTTGTTACCCAAACCGCGATTGATATTGATGAGTGCCAGCGCTTGCGCAAGCGCGTGGAGTCGATGGCCAATACTATAAATTTGGAAGCGCCTGTTCAACACGAACAGCTTGCAGAAAGGCACGGCTACCTTTGTGTTCAAATGGAAGATCTAAACAAGGCTCGGGAAGACATTAGAAAAGCGATCCAACAAGTCAATTCCACTACGCGGGAACACTTTATCGAAACTTTTACTAAAGTGCAAGAAAATTTTCGCCGGGTGTATGCCACCCTCTTTGATGGAGGCGTTGCTGACCTAGTGTTCACCAACAAAGAAAATATCACAGACACCGGCATTGACATCGTCGCCCAACCTATGGGCAAAAAACTACAAAACATTGAACTCCTTTCCGGCGGGGAAAAAGCGCTTTCCGCCATTGCGCTTTTGTTCGCTTTTTTCATGGTTAAGCCTTCTCCCTTCTGCGTGTTAGACGAAGTAGACGCGCCTTGGGACCCTGCCAACGTGGCTCGTTTCATTAAAATGTTAAAAGAGTTTTCGCAAAAAACTCAATTCATTGTGGTAACGCATAACCCGCGCACCATGGAAATTGCAGATATTTTATACGGCGTGACCATGCAAGAGTTTGGCATCTCTAAAATTCTTTCGACTCGATTGAAAAATAAAGATTCTGATACCGCTACCCCCGCTACCCCAGATATCCCCGCCACCATCCCCTCCCGCCAAGAAGAGTCCACTGACAATAACGGACTCCTAGTAACCATTGGGGACGACCTGGCCAACAACTGAACAATATTATTCCCAATCGAAAAATTCTTGGCGGACGGATCGATTTGATCGATCCAGAAGAAGCGCTGTCCCGTATACATAATAACATCAATGCCAAATTAAGCCAGCAAATTATCACTGCCAACCCCTTGATGTTGCTTGAAACGTTGAGCGACTCTGCTCTAAGTAACGCCTTTGACCGGGCAACATTGGTTTTGCCGGAATCTGCGGGTTTAGCGCTTTTATCCAGGTTACAAAATTTTTCCATCCCCAAACGCATTGCCGGAATTGATTTCATGCTCAAGCTCTGCCGCGACGCGGAAATTAACTTCTGGCCGGTTTATTTGTTGGGAGGAAAACCAGGGGTCAGCGAACGCGCGGCACTTACCTTGCGGGAACAGTTTCCGCAATTGCGCATTGCCGGATACGCGCATGGGCATATGAGCGTATTTGAGGAAAATAAAGTTACTTTAGAAATTGCTGGCCACACTCCGCTTTTGTTATTCGTTGGGTTAGGATCGCCGGCGCAAGAAAAATGGATCAACTTGC
>JAHFBY010000470.1 GCA_023249835.1 Elusimicrobiota bacterium
GAAACGAGATGAATGTCTTTTAAACCCGTAGCGATATATCCCACCTCTCCGGTTAAAATAGATTCCGACTTGACCGTTTTCGGGGTTAAATAACCAACCTCTTCGGGGATAATCTCAAAGCGGTTAGAGGTGAAAATGAGGTTGCGCTTGGGAGAGATTTCGCCGCTCACCACGCGCACAAAAATAATGACGCCTTTATAGGAATCGTAGACCGAATCAAACACCAAGGCTTGCAAAGGGTCTTCACGGCTGCCTGCGGGCGGGGGGATGGAATCAATGATCCTCTTTAAAACTTCGTCAATGCCCGTGCCGGCCTTGGCGCTGACTAAGATGGGCTCGGCATGAACGTCCAAAATCTCGCGAATCTGGCGCGCCACATCTGTAGGGTTAGACTGCGGTAAATCAATTTTATTGATGATCGGGATCAATGTCAAATTCGACTCTTTGGCCAGGTTGCAATTGGCCAGGGTTTGCGCTTCCACGCCTTGGGAAGCGTCCACGATCAACAAAGCACCTTCGCACGCGGCCAAGGCACGGCTCACCTCATAGGTGAAGTCAACGTGGCCGGGAGTGTCGATTAAATTTAAAATGTAATCTTGGTTGTTGTGCGCCGGACTCTTATGCAGCATGCGCACAGCCTTGGCTTTAATGGTAATGCCCCGTTCGCGTTCCAAGTCCATCCCATCTAAAATTTGAGCGCGCATCTGCCGTTCGGAAATAGTGCCGGTACGCTCTAAAAGCCGGTCAGCCAAGGTAGATTTGCCGTGGTCAATATGCGCGATAATAGAAAAATTTCTAATCCAATGGATGGGTTCCGCCATTTTAATTTATGAATATTCCAGGTGGATTCTAGCGAGCTTTTCCTGAACCACTTTATAATCGCGGGAAGTCATGATATCTGCGGCCAACGCCCTTGCCTCCGAAATATTGGTAGAGCGGATCACCTTTTTAACTTTAGGCACGAACGCCGGCACTACTGAAAACTCGTCTAGTCCCAATCCCAGCAAAAGCTGCGTGTAGCTGGGTTCAGCGGCCATTTCTCCGCACATGCCCACCCACTTGCCATGCTTATGCGCCGAATCCACTATCATTTTAATTAGTCTCAAAATTGACAAGTGCAACGGCTCATACAAAGAGGCCACATTTTCGTTGACCCTGTCAACAGCTAAAGTGTACTGGATGAGGTCGTTCGTCCCTACTGAAAGGAAGTCCGCCTCTTGCGCCAGCAAATCAGCCGTAATCGCGGCCGAGGGGACCTCGATCATGGCACCAATTTCAATTTTATCGGCTACGGGAACATTTTCTTGGACCAACTCTTTGCGCACGCTTTCCAAGATGCTTTTGGCCTGTAAAAACTCTTGAACTCCGCCAACCATGGGAAACATAATGCGCACCTTGCCGTCCGCGGACGCGCGCAACAAAGCCCGCAGCTGAGTCCTAAATATATTGGGATATTTTAAACAAAACCGCACCGCCCTTAAACCCAAAAAAGGGTTGGCTTCTTGGGTGTATCCTTCAATAAAAGGGGCCAATTTATCTCCGCCCATATCCAAAGTGCGAAAAATAGTGCTGTACGGCAACATCTGTTGCGCCACTTTAGAATAATTTTTATATTGCTCGTCTTCGTCCGGCAAACCGGTTCGGTTCATGAACATATATTCGGTGCGGAACAAGCCAATGCCCTCGGCGCCGTAAGATTGAACCGCTTTAATATCGTCCGCGGTTTCAATATTGGCGGAAAGTTCCACCTTTTTGCCGTCCAGCGTGCGGGCGGGCGTATCTTTTAGCGCAACCAATTCCAAACGTTCGCGCGTTTGTATTTCTCGTTCCCGCCGATAATTCTCTATCGCATGCGGTTCGGGATTTAAAATAACAAGCCCCTGATTGCCGTCTAAGATGGCGTCCTGGCCGGACCTGACTTGCGCAGTAATGTCCTTAAATCCAACGACCGCTGGAATTTCCAAACTCTGGGCTAAAATTGCGGTGTGGCTGGTCTTTCCTCCGATCTCAATGGCGAACCCGCGGATGAGCTCGGTTTTAAGCGCCACGGTATCGGAAGGGAGCAAATTGTGCGCCACCACG
>JAHFBY010000111.1 GCA_023249835.1 Elusimicrobiota bacterium
GGACATTCGCTACTGTTCGACTAGGGAATTTAATAAGTTAAGGGACTCAGCGCGCCTTTTGGACCCTTTCGGAGGTAGGAACGATTTAGAACTTGGCAAGATAAGGTTCATATCCCCTCAAATTTTTCAAGACGACCCGTTACGGTTAATGCGCGTATTTCGCATGGCCTGCTGCCTGAGATTTGAGATTGATCCGCAAACTTTTGCCGCTGTAAGCTTTGATAAAGAACTCATTAGCCGCAGCGCTCCAGAAAGGATCCGCGAAGAGCTTTTAACCCTATTAGAACAACCGCAGTCTTACCCCTACATTAAATTAATGGATGAATCCGGCCTTTTTTCAACGCTATTTCCGGAAATGGACCCTAACCGTACCTGCGCTCTGGACTATTACCCCGAATTAGGCGTGTGGGGACACACTTTGCAAGGGTTAAAACAATTGGAATGGATCTTTATGAACTTGGAAAAAGAATTTTCAAAAGACCACGAAAAAATCAGATCTATCGTCTATGACGATTTTTCAGGCACAAACGGACACAGCCAATCTGCGCTGCTTAAACTAGGAATACTCTTCCATGACGTTGGCAAAGCGTCCACGGCAAAAATGGAAAACGGTCGACTGCGCTTTTTCTTACACGATGAAGTGGGGGCACGAATCGCTAAAGTGATTGCTGCGCGCCTAAAAATGTCGCAAAAGGGCCAAGAGCAATTAAGGGGGCTGGTCCTCTACCATATGCGGCCTGGCGGACTGGCTCATGCCTCTATACTTACTGATCGCGCGCAATACCGCTTTTTTCGCGATTTAGGGGAAAACGCCATACCCATGCTCCTGGTTTCATTAGCTGATCGCTACAGTTATTTAACCGATGCGCAACGGGGAACTTCTCAAGACTTGCATGAACGGGTCACCAAAGAAATGATCCGGCGACACTTCCAGCTTATTTCCGAACAAGGACCCAAACGAAAAAAGATGATCAACGGCGACAAAATCATGAAAAAATTCAAGCTTTTGCCCGGACCATTGATTGGAAAATTACTTAAGGAAGTGGATGAAGCTGTTGCCGTAGGTGAAATTACCAGCCAAAAACAAGCGCTGCTTTTTTGTAAAAAATGGCTCATTTCTCAAAATGTTTTAAATCCCAGCCTCAATGCCGGCCAACCGTCTTAAAAGTTGACAGAACGGTTAGGATTGAAATATAATCTATAAAAATCAATTAACCTTTTATTTGTTTTTGTTGCAAATGCCAAGGAGCGCATTATGAGTATATCTGAAGTAAAAGAAAACCAGGTCCCCTGGGAACGGCGCGTGGATAAAGTTCCAACAAAAAGTATTTTATCTACCGGACCAATCCCTGGTTCAAGAAAGACCTATGTAGAAGGAAAAATGCCCGGCGTGCGCGTGGCCATGCGTGAAATTGCCATTAACGACCATGAGGTTCCAACGTTTTTAACTTATGATACTTCCGGACCGTTCACTGATCCCGGCATTTCCATTGACTTGCATAAAGGTCTAAACCCTATTCGGACAGGGTGGATAAAAGCGCGGCAAGACTGCGAACAACTCCCGGAAATATCCTCGTCCTACGGCTTTGATCGGCTCCAAAATAAAGAGTTGGACTCCATCCGTTTTCCAAACTTAAAAAAGCCCTGGTCCGCAAAAGCCGGCGGCAACGTTTCTCAGATGCATTACGCCAAAGCAGGCGTCGTGACGCCGGAAATGGAATATATTGCTATCCGTGAAAACCAAATGCTTTCACGATTAAAAGAGATGAACTTTGCACATCCGGGCGAACGGTTTGGCGCGTCTACACTTGAGACCATTACGCCTGAATTCGTGCGCGCTGAAGTCGCGCGCGGACGCGCGATCATCCCTGCCAACATCAACCATCCGGAATGCGAACCCATGATCATCGGTCGCAATTTTTTAGTAAAGATTAACGCTAACATCGGCAACTCCGCGGTGAGTTCCACAATCGAAGAAGAAGTGGAAAAAATGGTTTGGGCAATTCGCTGGGGCGCGGATACGGTCATGGACCTTTCTACGGGGAAAAACATTCATGAAACCAGGGAATGGATTATCCGCAACTCGCCTGTTCCTATCGGCACAGTCCCGATTTATCAAGCCTTAGAAAAAGTCAACGGCAAGGCTGAAGATTTAACCTGGGAACTTTTTCGCGACACTTTGATCGAACAAGCCGAACAAGGGGTGGACTATTTCACCATCCATGCCGGAGTGCTTTTGCGTTATGTTCCTCTAACCGCAAAACGCGTCACCGGAATCGTTTCCAGAGGCGGTTCCATCATGGCCAAATGGTGTTTGGCCCACCATCAAGAGAATTTTCTCTATACAAATTTCGCTGAAATTTGCGAAATCATGAAAAAGTACGACGTTAGCTTCTCTCTAGGCGACGGGCTCCGGCCCGGCTGCACCGCAGACGCTAACGACGCAGCCCAGTTTGGTGAGTTGGAAACTCTTGGCGAATTGACAAAAATTGCTTGGCAACACGACGTTCAAACCATGATTGAAGGTCCAGGCCACGTTCCCATGCAATTAATTAAAATAAATATGGAAAAACAGTTGGCAGAATGCCACGAAGCGCCGTTTTATACGCTGGGGCCCCTGACAGTGGACATTGCGCCGGGTTACGATCATATTACCTCTGCCATTGGCGCCGCTATGATCGGTTGGTATGGGTGCGCTATGCTATGTTATGTTACCCCTAAAGAACATTTAGGACTGCCCACTAAAAAAGACGTAAAAGACGGCGTGATTGCTTATAAAATAGCCGCCCACGCCGCTGATCTTGCCAAAGGGCATCCGGGCGCAAGTTTGCGCGACAACCTTTTAAGCAAAGCGCGGTTTGAGTTCCGCTGGAATGACCAGTTTAGCCTTTCACTTGACCCGGAAACAGCCAAAGATTTTCATGATGAGACGCTGCCTAAAGACTCTTCCAAACTATCGCATTTTTGTTCCATGTGCGGACCGCAATTTTGCAGCATGAAAATAACTGAAGAGGTGCGGGCGCTGGCCGCAAAAATGAACGTTTCGGAAACCGAAGCCAAACAAAAAGGCATGCTTGAAAAGTCACTCGAATTTAGAACCAGCGGATCAGAAATTTATAGAGAAAGCGAGATTGTCCATGTCCCGTAAAGTTGACTTGCATACGCATTCCACCTATTCGGATGGAACCTTGGAACCCGAAGACCTTATCCAAAACGCTCAAAAGCAAAAAATTACCCATTTGGCGTTGAGCGACCACGATAGCACCGGAGGGCTCGCCGCTGCGCGAAACAGGGCTAAAGAATTTGACATTACCATCATTCCCGCTGTTGAAATTAATACGCGCGACAACGAAACTTCTGCCGCGGTACACATCTTAGGCTATTTCTTAGAAGAGACCGACATTAACTTTCAAAAAGTCCTGACCCAGCATCGGGAAATCCGCGCGCAACGCGCGCAAATGATTATTGCCCGACTGCACACTATGGGCATTAAACTCTATCTATCGGACTTTGACAATGGAAAAAACGAAGGTGCGGTTGGACGCCCACACATTGCGGACAAACTCAAAGAAATGGGCGTGGTTTTTTCCAGGCAAGAAGCGTTTGACAAGTATTTAAGCCAAGGACGACCCGCTTTTGTGGCTTACGAAAATGGACCTACTCCTAAAGACGCAATCGACGCCATATTGAGCGCTAAAGGGATCCCAGTGATAGCGCATCCCGGCTATTACGTTTCCAAAGAAACGATCCTGTCCTTGGCGGAGATGGGCCTGCAAGGAGTGGAGGTTTACTATCCCAGCCACAGTAAAGATTTGGTAAAAACGTTGCTCGGGTTTACCGCGGAACATAAGTTGCTCGCAACCGGAGGCTCGGATTATCATGGACCAGGATCCGGGCATGAACGTTTAGGCGAGATCGCTGTCCCTGAAGAAACCATAGACCTTCTACTTGAACGCAAGTACGCAATACACAACGTCAATTAGCGCAGTGTCCTGCCCTTCATTAACCCAACGAATTTCCCAACTTAAAAAAGAGCGAAACGCTGTTATTGTGGCCCACAACTATCAAGCCGGAGAGGTTCAAGACGTGGCTGATTTTTTAGGCGACTCGCTTGCCATGTCAAAATATGCGGTTAACTCACAAGCGCAAGTGATCGTGGTTTGCGGCGTTCATTTTATGGCTGAATCTACCAGCCTGTTAAATCCGGATAAAACAGTGCTCGTACCTGATTTAAGCGCAGGCTGCTCTTTAGCAGAGTCCATCAACGCCGAACAGTTGAAACAGTGGAAAACTGAACATCCGGGCGCAGCCGTTGTGTCTTATATCAACACGACCGCCGAAGTCAAAGCCCAATCAGATATCTGCTGCACCTCTTCAAACGCCGTGCGCGTGGTAGAGTCTCTGCCACCGGATCAAGAGATTTTATTTCTTCCGGACATGTTCTTAGGAAACTGGGTGCGCGCTCAAACCTTGCGCGACATAAAACTTTGGAACGGTTCCTGTCACACCCATGTGCGCATTCGACCTGAACCTATTTTAGAGTTAAAAAAATTGCACCCTAACGCTGAATTTTTAATGCACCCGGAGTGCGGGTGCTCAACAGCGCTCATGCACACCGCAGACCACATTTTGTCCACCGACGGCATATTGAAACGAGCCCGCGCGTCAGAGTCCAAGGAGTTCATTATTGGCACGGAGAACGGAATCCTGCACCGTTTAGAAAAAGAAAATCCGCAAAAAAAATTTTATCCCGCAACGCAAGGAGCAACCTGCGAATTCATGAAGAAAAACACCTTGGAAAAGTTGCTCTGGTCCCTGGAAGACATGCAATATCCGGTTCGCGTGCCCGAAACAATAGCCGTAAAAGCGCGCGCCGCACTAGAGCGGATGATGCGCCTTTCCTGACTTTTAAACGGAAACTTGGGTAAGTCCTGCGGGGAGGGCGAATTTTACGCTTTCGGGAACTGTTTCTACTTCGGTAATCTGATCCACGCCAATTTTGCGAAAATAGCTTATAACTTCGGTGACCAGGTTTTCCGGAGCGCTCGCTCCAGCGGTGATGCCAATGGTTTTAACGCCTTCCAACCACTCTTTTTTGATCTTAGAAACATCGTCAATCAAATAAGCCCGCGTGCCGTGGTCCTTGGAAACTTCGGCTAAACGTTTAGAGTTCGAGGAGTTTTCCGAGCCAATGACCAAAATCAGGTCGGTCTTCTTGGCGATTTCTTTAACCGCGATCTGACGGTTGGTGGTCGCGTAACAAATATCTTCTTTGGGCGGGAATATAACTTTAGGGAATTTTTTTTTGATCGCGTTAATGGTTTCGCGCGTATCGTCTAATGAAAGCGTCGTTTGGGTGATGACCGCCACTCTCTCTGGGTCGGGAACTTCAAGGCGTTCAACGTCATGGGGTCCGTCTACCAACATGATGCGTTCCGGCGCTTCGCCCATGGTTCCTACCACCTCGTCGTGCCCTTCATGACCAACCAGAATAATGGTATAGCCTTGGCGGGCAAAAAGGATCGCTTCCATATGGACCTTAGTCACCAAGGGACAGGTGGCGTCAATTTCTTTTAATTTTTTGGCGTGGGCCAATGCCCTGATTTCAGGCGAAACGCCATGCGCAGAAAAAATCAATACCGCGCCGTCCGGAACCTCATTAACGGAATCAACAAAAATTGCGCCGCGACTTCTTAAATCTTTAACCACATAAGTATTGTGCACGATTTCATGATACACGTAAACCGGAGCGGGAAAAATCTTTAACGCTTTATCCACGATCTCAATGGCGCGCTCTACCCCGGCGCAAAAACCGCGCGGTTTAGCAAGCAACAAGCTCTCTGGAATAGAAGTTGATAACGTTGTCATAAAATACTCCCGCTATAAAACTCATTAGCGGGTGCACATTTTCTTTATTCCTTATTTTTTGAGGAATAGTACTACCCGCTATAAAACTCATTAGCGGGTGATGGGAATCGAACCCACGTCTGAACCTTGGCAAGGTCCCGTTCTACCATTGAACCACACCCGCAATAAAACTTGTACTTATCTATGAATTAGGAACTTTTCTGGTTAAAGGTTTTCGGTTTGTATAACCTTCGTTAACGCCATGCCAATAACGCACTTTTTTTTCGCCGTACCGCCAACAAAGATAAACTTCACCCAACTGATCTTCTGATTGATTGGAAAAATCCACCAATCCTATTTCTAAATCTTTAATAATACAGCCCAGCTCTAATATGCCGTCCAACTCCTTTTTGGCTTGTTCCAATAGAAAGTGGGCTTGCGACTGACGAACTTGGAGGTTGGCAATCTCTTTGGCAGTGTCTGGTTGATTTTCTTTGGCCTCTAGTCTTAAACTGTCTAGG
>JAHFBY010000112.1 GCA_023249835.1 Elusimicrobiota bacterium
GTTAATTAAAACTTATGCACTAATTCTAGGGTGGCACGAAAACCTTGGAAACGGTTTTTGGCTGCAAACTCGATTGGAAAAGAAAGCATTGCGGTAAGCCCCTGCCCCATATAAACGGCTCCGGGTCCGATAGCCGCCACTCTTTCTTTAGAGTCCACCATATCGGTTCCATTTTTCTGATCTTCGGTTAGCTGTTGTAAAAAGTATCCGGCAAATCCAGCGCGATATTGCGGGTAAATCTCGCGGGATACGGCATAGTTTAAATGAAAAAGTTGTCCTGGCTTAACATTAGTTTCATTATTTTCACCGTGCAAAGCATACCATAAACGAACGTCCGCGTCCCATTTAGGCTGAAATAGCCAGACCATTGAGTAATAAGGGTTAAACGTTAAGAGGTTCGATCCGGGGTTAGCTGAAAACCGTTTATCGTACTTGCCCGTAGGAAAAGTTAAATCAAACTCAACGCGTTGAAATATAGGGCCTCCCAACAAGGAAGCCTTGTCCCATTGAATGGCAGGTCCAACTAAAAAGTCGCCTAACCCAGCGCTATTGGCGGAAAGAGCAAAACCTCCGAAAGAACCGCTAATGGTGGGGGAAACCACTGGCAACAAGACGTCGATCGCTGGATGAGCGCCCAAAAACTCAAATTTTGACAAATAATAAAACTGAGTTAAGTGCGTCAATGCCTCAACCTGCGCCCCGCCAGAAATAGTTTCGCCTTGAGCAGAAACCGCGCGATTGCCTTGCGTATATAAGGAATATCCAATAAAATACAATCCCGGAGGCGCCCCGCCATCTAAAAATGTAGTTACGCTCAAATTAACCGGTGGTTGATTGTAGGCGTGTAAATTTTTTATAGAGTTTCCATATATAAGAAAGAATAGCGCAAATAAAACCCCGTATGTTAATCGAGTTTGATTATGTTGTTTCATTATGTCTCCCTTTAGAATTAATGATTTTTTTAAAAACTATATCAGGTTTTTTCATGTTGATTTTTGGTAAATATATGCTTAATGCGCTTACTCCAAGCTTGCTTGCATGAAAAGAGTGCCAGATTTTAGGCGGAAGATATAATAGGTCCCCTGATTCTAAAAAAATATTATCATTGTTCAGCTTTGCCGTTACAGACCCCGTTAATATATAAATAAATTCATGAGTTTTATTATGATAAATTGCCGGGACTTCCTTGTTTGCATCAATTCTAACTTTCATGATAGAGGCTAGTTTTGCTGCCTTTCCCGTGTTATTTAATGGAAACATTGATAGCTGACTTGAATAACGTTTCCCAATATCTTCACCACATTTTTTTACCCACCAATTAGTTTTGTTCATTAGTTTTTGCCGTAAAGAAATGCGGCATTCCTGTAACAGAAGGGTTAAAGTCTACTTTTAAGTTTACGCCGTAGGTTTTAATTCTTTGATAAGTAAATATCCCCAAGGCTTCATCATAGATAAATTTGTCGATAGCTTGTTCTTTTTGCTCTCTTTCCTTGATATCTATAGTGACAACCATGTCTTCCAGAAGTTTATCGAATTTGTCAACTTTACCAAGCGAATACGGCGATTTAGAATAGAGCGTTATGCTTTGAATAAAATAACTATGGCACATGGGGTCAGGAAGAGCTCCAAATAAAATATCCCAACTTTCAGACTTTGTATCTTTGAGGATATCGGCGTCTGTCGTGACCGTGATTTCGACAACTATGTTAATTGCGCTTAATTGTTTGGCAATGATACGCGCCGCCCTTAAGGATTGATCCTTAACCAGCATTTTTAGTTTAATCGGTTTGTTTTCATAACCGGCATCTTTTAATAGATCGGTACATTTTTTTATGTCATATGGATAAGGTGTGAGGGTCTTGTTATATCCCTGCTCTCCCGGCATAGAAAATGTTGCAATCGATCTTCCGTTTCCAAGCGCGTCAAACCTAATAAGTTCGGTTCGATTGATTGCATAATTAATTGCTTTTCTTATCCGTTTGTCTTGCAGTGCTCCTTTAGTAGAATTAAATACTCCAGTCATTGTATAGTAAGTCTCTTCTTTAATGATTTTGGCTACTTTGCTATCCATGACCATAGTTGTTTGAGTGCCGGGCAATTCGGTTAGAATATCCACTTTTCCTTTAATAAGTTGATTTAGCTGTTTATCCCATGGAATAAATTTAAATATTAACTTATCAAATTTTGGAAACTCATGTGACCAATAATTTGTATTCTTAGTTAATGTAATTTGCTTGCCTTTATCCCAATTGACAAATATAAAAGGGCCTGTCCCGATAGGAGTGCTGGAAAGTATATTTTCTCCTTCTTTCTCAATATAATCATGAGGAATAATTACGATAAAACCGGCTAATCGATTTAAAAGTAAACCATCCGGAAATTTAGTGACAATATCGATTGTGTAATCATCAATAATTTCAACCTTGTCAAGGGAGTTAATAAATCCTTGGGCTGGGAATCCTGTCTCAGGTTTAAGGTAACGTTCAATAGAAAATTTAACGTCATCCGCATTAAACACTTCTCCGTTGTGAAAGGTTATTCCTTGCCGAAGATAAAACCTGACCCGTAACGGATCTTTTCTTTCCCAATGGGTTGCTAACGCGCTTTCAATATGGCCATTGGGACTAAACCGAACTAATCCTTCATAAATTTGTTGTATTAGGGTATGGTTTTTTTCAGTAAATTGTTTGTGCGGATCTAGGGTTGGAGGGTCTTTAACATCATCGCAAACGACAATTTGAGATGATGTTAAAGACCCGGGATGTAAACAATATAGCAAGAACTGAAAAAGTAATAGTAGTAAAAGTCTAATTTTCATAATTTTGTACCTACCATTAGATTGGATGCATTAAATGTTTTGCGGCAGATGTCGTAGGTTTCAATGCGAGTACAACCCGTATCTTTTAGCCATTTTATAAATTGATCCTTTCGGTAAGCGGCGCCTTTTTCGGTATAAGTGCTCATGTGTACAGAGTAGAGCGCTCCGAATATTGGATTACATTCGGTTTTATCTAAACAAAAATCATGGATGGCTATTTTTCCGTTTGAACGAAGTGATTTAAAGGCTTTTTTGAGTAACTCCTTATTTTCAATTTCGCCTTCATTATGTAAGACATGTGATAGCAATACTAAATCATACTGATTTTCCGGAAAGTCTGCATCATGATAACTTGATTCAATGTAACGTATCCTATTTGCATAATTTTTTTGGGAATGAATTTTTTTTGTGTAGATTAATGTTGAAGGTAAATCCAGCAATGTAACCTCCAATTTCGGATATTTCTTTAAAAAGCCAGCGCTGTACATTCCGGGACCTGCCCCGACGTCAAGCATCTTCTCAGTTTTATGGTTTGATAAGGCAGATACAATTTCTTTTGCAGGTTGTTTAGCAATTTCTAACATGGTTAAAATGTAGTCTTCGGTGAACATTCCATTGCTTAACCACTCGCCTAACGGTTTCTGTGGTTTTCCGGTTTTAACAATAGCTGTTAATTCACTCCATGAACTATAAAGCGCATTTTGATACCTTAAAGTATGATAAAAACTATCCGGGGAACCCTTTAGTAAAAACTGGTTTGAAACTGAATTGTTTATGTAGCCTTTCGAAATTTTATTTAAAAAATTTAAGGATACAAGAGCATTTAATATAAACTTGCCGACCCTTGGATCAATAGAGAGATGTTTAGTTATTTGTTTTAAGGACTTGGGAGCCTTACGCAAATATTCAAATAAGTTTAATTCAACGGCGGTAAATAGAATTTTTGCGCTTCTGTATCCCAATACCAGATCGGATATTTTTGGGCAAATGGATGTGCTTTTAGATAAACTAGCGAATATAGATGCGTTTTTATTATTCATAATTAAAATTTTATCGCCTTATTATATATTATTAAATTGTTTTCATTGACCCATTATCTATCTTCTTTGAATGTTTATTCAAATGTTTGAGGTTCAGCGTTGTCTGGGTTAAAAAACTTTTCCAGGGTTTCTATTCGAATGGCGGTGGGGGGGCGGGTTTCACGGTCGATCATGACTTCCACTAAGGAAGGAACGTTTGATTCTATTGCTAGCCTTAAGGCGCGTTCAACTTCTCCCGGTTCGTAGACGCGCACGGCCATCACCCCCATGGATTCGGCGATGCGGGCAATGTCTAAGGGGCGCTTGAAAAGCGCGGTGTTGAACTTTCCTTTAAATTGAATGGTCTCGCCCATGTGCACCATGCCGTGGCCCCCGTTGTTCATCACCACCCAAACAACCGGGATATTGTGTTCTACCGCGGTGTGCAGTTCCAACCCGTTCATCGCAAAAGCACCGTCTCCCACCAAAGCAACTACGGGCAAATGCGGGGCCGCAAGCTTTCCACCAATGGCTGCAGCAACGCCGTGGCCCATGGAACCAAAACCCATATTGATAAAAAACGTGCCGGGATAATGTACGGGAAAATAGTGTAATGCCCAAGCCATGACGTTTCCAATATCCACAAATAAAATGGCGTTTTCTGGCATGGCCCGCCTTATTTCTGCAATCACCCTCTGCGGTTTCAGGGGCACTGAGTTGTCCTCCATGCTGGCAGGATCTATTATCCGGTTGTGCATGGCTTTAAATGCGCGGATTTTGGCAAGCCTCCGGCCCAGAGATGTTTCGGAAAGCCCGGACTCTTTAAAATCTCGCTCCACTTGAAAGCCCATCTCAAGCAACACCTGGCGCGCGTGGCCGGTTAACCCCACGTGCACCGGAAAATTTTTTCCGATCTCAGTAGGATCAACGTCTAAATGCAAAAGCTTTTTGTTTTGGGATAAGCGCGGGTCCCAGGCGTGCGTGGAAGCTTCGCCCAGGCTAGAACCAACAACGAAAAGAACATCGCAATCCGAAGAAAAAATTGTATCTTCCGCTTGCGGTGAGCCCGCTAAACCAAACACTCCCAAAGATAAAATATCGTCCTCTGGAAAAACTCCCTTGCCTTTAGGCGTGGTGGCTACAGGAATTTTTAAGCGGTGCGCTAAAGTGTAAAGCTCTTCATACGCGCGGGCAATATGCACGCCGTAGCCGGCCAATATCACCGGATTTTTCGCTTGAGTTAATATCTTTGACGCCTCTTTGACAGATTGACGATCAAAAGATTCCGTGTGCGGACGGTATTGTGCCGGCGTTTGCAGTTCGTAAGGGACTGGCCGTTTAAACATGTTGGCCGGAACATTTAAATGCACCGGACCCGGGCGATCGCTTAAACTGGTGCGCAGTAAAGAACGCATAAGTTCCGCTGCTTTTTCCGGAGCGGGCAGCATGAGGCTTGCTTTGGTCACGGTTTTATATAGGCTTACTATATCTACTCCTTGCGGAGAACTCTCTTGCGCCGCTCCTTTGCCAAACGCCGCTATGCTGATTTGCGCTGAAATCACCATTATCGGCACAGAATCAATATGGGCACAGGCAATCCCGGTCAGCGCGTTAGTGGCGCCAGGGCCGGTAGTGGTGCAGCAAACCCCTAAACGACCGCTGACTCGCGCATAACCGTCCGCCATAAACGCTGCGCCTTCTTCGTGTTTGGTGATTATCGGCCGAATTTTTTGGTTGTCGTCAAAGAGGGCTTCATAGAGGGGCATTAAGGGCCCGCCCGGGATGCCAAAAATTGCGGTAACGCCTTCGCCCTGTAAATATTGAGTGAGTAAATGGATGGCTGTGGATTGAGCTAATTCAGAATTTTTTATCATTTGCACCCTTTTTTTTACTAGGAGATCGCTCCTTAAACATAGTAAAATCCTTGAGTTGCACGAGCATTCATTAAACGCTAAAAAACAACCTTCACGGATAACGAATGAATGATCGGGGGGATCATTATTATAAAAAAATATCTTAAACTGAACATTTTCTTTACTGAGCCAATTATATAACTATTATACTTGAGCAAAGAATTTATGTTAAGTGAATATAGGATTAGATTAGCAAAGGCGCACAGTGATGTCAAGTGTTTTTTACCATGTTTTTTTACGATTCTTCCGGAATTGACAATAACCGATTTTTCCCGCATAGTTAAGGTAAATGGAAAGAGAATCGCAAAGTTTTGAAGATTTAAAAGTGCGGATCGCGGCATTGGAAGCGTTGCGCAAAGACGCCCAACTGGGATCGCCCGACACCTTGTCCTCTATCCGCCGCATCGTTCTTTCGCTCGATCGTTTTGCAGCGGAACGCTCTTGGCTCGAAGTGAGCGCGATCACCCATAAATTAACAAAATCTCCAGACGCCGAGATTTTGTTGATCCTACCCAAACTCATTATAGAACTGCACAAAATAACCCTGGGCGACAACACGGAAAAATTCGTGATTTTGATCGTGGATGACGACAAAGAAATTTCAGGCC
>JAHFBY010000113.1 GCA_023249835.1 Elusimicrobiota bacterium
ACCTTTGACCGAGCAAAGGGCATGAGATACACCCTGGGTCATTTGGTTCCCGTGCTTTATGAATTTGACTTGCTGCTCTTGCTGCGGACGAAAGGGGCGGGCATGGTAGTTCATTGGGAAGAAGACCTGTCGGTAGAGTTCGTCTGTCCGATTGATAGTTTTGCGCGGGCCCGCATCTTTAAACCGCAAAAAGCAGTTTCCGAAGATTTGCGCCAGTTGCAAGATTGGCAAAACGCGGAACGGCGAGCGGGGTATAAACTTTATCAAATATTGCGCCAATTAAGTCTTGGCGAGCGGAGGAAGGATGAGTTGGATAGGGCGTTGACCGAGGTTCAAGAGCAGTTATTGATCATAGCGGATCCGCAGTCCGTTGGCATGAACCCTAACTTTGTCCGTTGGGTCTTCGGCTCGCTTAACGAGGATTTTTTCCGGCAATTGAAGGCCGAATATATGGAGGGACGAGTTCCAGTCGAAGCCTTAAAGAGGCTAATGATCCGGCGGTTTAATGATTATGATCAGGAATTAATGCGCCTACCGCTGCTCGACTATTTAAAGCGCAAGTACGCGGACTATCTAGGTTATATCCCGGGACGGACGCTGGAGGTTCATGGCAATGGCGTTAATGTTTTAGAAAACCTGCAACTCGAATTAGCAGTTGATTCCCAACTTAACCGCCAACAGTAGGAACTCTTGGGCCCTTTCCGTACCAAAATGGATGGCAAAAAAACCGGCAAGAGAAAATTAAAAATTATACAATCTAAAAATGAACGATAAATTTCATCGCCAGGACGCAGGATCAATTTATGTTCCGCCCGGCGGTCCTCCGCCCGTTTCGCCGCCATCTCCGGAGATCTATGGGTTAATGGGAGAGGCGAACATTTTTCGTATGACATTGGATTTTTATAAAGAGTTGGAAAGCTCTTCTATTGCCGGCATGTTTCCAGAAGATATGGCTGCTGCTTCGGAAAAGTTAGGCGCTTATTTGGTTTCACGGTTGGGTGGTCCGCCCATCTATCAAGAACGTCACGGTGATCCACGTTTGCGCATGCGGCATATCCCTTTCATTATTAATGAATCTTCCCGTCAAATATGGCTGGCGTGCTTTAAAAAAGTTTTGGACCAGGCGGAAACGAAGTATCAGTTTCCTGCGCAACATAAACCCAGTTTTTGGAATTTCATCGAAGGCTTTTCCGGCTGGATGGTGAACAGTTCCCCCTGATGATCTCACCGTTCTTGAGGTAAGGTTTTTTAAAAGCTGTAATTTATAAGAAGTTAAAGTAGTATAGTATGTGCAAATTTCCTGAATTGTAGGGGTGCAGGGCATGCCTCGCCCCTACTGCTGAGATAAGAACAGGTTCTGAGAGTTTAAAGGCGGTTCAAATTCTAAGTTGCTCGGAGCGCCCATGGGAAAGAGCAAAAATGGCTTTTTAGTTTCGTTTGTATCCTCTAATGTAAAATATTTTATACCTCTTTGGTCTGAGCGGGAGAGTGGCTTTGGCGGCCTGCGCGAACCCGCAAAGAACCGCAAGTTGTTCCATAACTGTTGTTTCGCATAAGAGTCGTAGAGCGCGTGAGATCCAATATGGGCGACCGCGGCAAGTAAAACAAGGCTAAACCATTCCCACCACTTTAAATGCACGCCTAACCCCGCCGCCAGAATCGGAACTGCCAGAATTATTCCCAGCCAAATGCCCACAGCCGTGATTTCATGTCCAAAGGCAGGACCCCTTTGTTGTTCTTGTTCTGTGTGCAAGTGGATAAATAATGCAGTGTTCAGGGCAATAAAAGACAGGCCAAAAGGTAGTAGCCACCAAACCTGACCGGTAAAAAGAGTGAGGAAAATCCCTTGGGCTAAAAGCAGCAGACTGAAAGCTTCCCAATAAATGGCGTAGCGCGGATAAACCATCCGCCACTCAGTATCTTTTTTTTCGCCCGCTAGACATTGCGCCAAGGCGCGCAATCCCAAATAGTGCAAGAATTCGAGTCCGCCCACAACGATCGATGCGCGCCCGGGGTAGAGCGAGGCTTCCGGCAGCGCATTTGCTTGGGGTGGGAGGTTTGCTTCCACCCACTGGCGCAAGCGTTCCATGGCTTGCGGAAATAGATCTTCATTGTTTTCAATTTCAGTTACAAGCATTTGCCTGCGCTGGGCCCTATTTGCCGGATCATTAAATAACTCCGTTAAAATTTCTTGACCATAATGACCAATGGCAGTAATGAACGCCATTAACAATAGCGCGGGATTTGCCAGTTCAGAATAATCAACGTTTCTGTCCAGCATACGCTGTAAAATAGTAATAACTTGCGCTCTGGCCGGCAGGATTGCTGTAATTCGGTTGCGGATACCCTGCTCTTGGACCCCTCGGGCCAGCAACCGTTCGATTATGGTTAAGTCGTCGTCTTGCCCCATATTTTGTCCGGATAACCACAAGGTTAAAAGTTCAATGCGTCGGGACATCTGGGTTTCGTTGGTTGGAAATTGAAGAAATTGAGGATGATCACTTTCATTATTCAATGCGTTAATTGTGTTCTGAGCCATTGATTGTATGATCATTTGATTGCTTTGTTCTAATAATTCTCCAATATCGCCGTCTTGGTCTGCCAACTGAGTTTGAAGGGGCATTAAGCAAAAAGACTGTTCATGAAAATTTCGAATAACGGATAGTTCATGGATAGCGCCGTAAAGCATGGATGAAACAGCGCGCGCGCGACCAGGCGCTGATCCCATCCAGTTTGATAAATAGTTTGTTTGTTCCTCTTCACCGGAAGCAAGCAAGGAAAGAAAAATTAAGAATAAAATTTTTGTTCTACCCCATTGGATCAATCCTTCTTCGGTTTCGAGTTCAGAGTTCGGCATGTTTCTCTGGAAAAACCAGAGCACGTTGTTGCTCTCAAGAGCCGGACGGATCGCGTCAAAGACTTGGTTTTTAAGTTCCATGTTACTGAAAGATTGGACTAGAAGGTCCTCTAAATAATTTTGATACCGGTCTGTTAAGGGGCGAGCGAGGAATAGCGGTGCTTCAGGATTAAATTGATCCGGGTTTTGCGGAGTAAAGCTGTTGATCCACTGCTGCATTAAAGGAATGGCGTTTTGCATGTCAGTGCCCATGGCCATATTACGATTTATGATTAGCCCGGTGAACCTGGGCACTGGCGAGATGCGCGGCGGGTTTTGCCGTGTGTTGCGCGCAGCGTCCTCCTCATTGCGCACAGAGATGATTTCCGGTTCAGAATGCAAGTTGAGCCAGCCCGCATATTCGTTCCTGAGCCGCAGATACTCTTCCTCTGTAAACCTATGTCTGGGCACATAATCGTCAAAGTTGTTTTCAGAATGCCGCGAATAAAAGATAATTTCATAATGCGGAGCGCGAACGGCGAAGCTCATTGGAGCGCTGAGCGCGCCCGGCAGAATTGTTATTTCCGCATGACCAATGATGTTGGGGCGAGTCTGGAGCTCAGGCCTTATGCGGTCTGGGTGGTAGCGGAGTTGGGCCCTATGAAACTGATCGCAAAGGGTCCAGTAATAGCTTTTAACTTGTTCGATTTTATGGCTCAGATAAGGGGGCGACATCGCATATAGTTGGGCGTAAGTTGCGGATAAATTTTCTGTTTCTTGGCCGATGCGTTCAATTAAAGGGGCTAATATTTCTAATGTCATATTTTCGTTTTCTTGGCCCGCTAAACTTGTGGTCATTCGGCTTAAACTGTTCGTGAGCAGGGTCAGTCGAGTTATCATCTCGTCAAAAGTTCTTAGCGACCGGCTATCGACATTTGAGTGTATCCATCCGTTAAAGGTGTCAGGATGCCTAAGGTCGGGGTGAGTCAACAGAGCTAAGAGTAAAATTTCTTCTTCCGGCAAACGCGCCTCTGTGGCATTAATTAGAAAGGTGTTTGTGAACAAATTGTTTATAGTTTGGACGTTAAGCTGTTGGATCATAACGGATAAACGGTTGCGCCAAGGTTGGTTTTGGTGCGCGCGCAATAGTATGTTTCTGACCAAATAACCAAAGTGGTAGCCATGATTAATGAAGTTTTGAGAAATTAGTTCATAATTGTCCATCATGCGCGGGGTAATGGTTTCTTGTGCAGCGATATCTATGTTATAGTGGAGCCAAGTTTGGAGGCCAATTGCAAAAATAATGGATAAAAACAATATAACCCAGGCAAACCACTCCGGCCAATCTGCCTGCAGAAGAGGAGCGGCGATTAAGAAGGGTATGGCTAAAAAAAGCTGTAAACAAAAGCTGTAACCCCACAGCCTAGTTGGGGGATAGCGCAGGTTTTTTTGCCGTCCCTGCTCTAAATGAGAAGCTGCGAACAAAATCCAATTAATGGTTAGGTAGGGCATGCCTAAAATCAATAGCCAATAGAAATGACCGGTCAAAACAGTCATGAAAATAGAGCCTGCAAAACTGAAGAGGCTGACCGCTTCTAGCGGCGAATAGTACCAAGGATAACGCATGCGCGAGGCATGCGGACCGGCAAGTTTTAAAGCGACGACCCTCAGTCCCAGGAAGTGCAGGAGTTCAAGCAGAACTGTTGATTGAGTAGATTTTTCTAAATATAGCGAAAGCGAGGTTGTTCTCTTTTGAATTGAACGAATACGGATTAAGTGAAAGTCATTGCCGACCAGGGCGCTCGCAAATTCGCATGGCAATGCAGGGAATATTCCTCGGGTTCCGGGTTCTGCTCTGAGCTTGGAATTCTGCGGCGCGCTTGGGTGGGCAATGAAAGCGTTTCCTTTTTTACAAAACTCAAAAACACAGAGAGCAGGCCCCTTTTCTTTTTCACTATAATAGACCAGCAGTTTGTCCGCTTTTGAAAATGGGCCCGATAGAAAAAGTTTTTTTTGCACAAACTTTTTAATCAGTTTAGTTTGCGCCGGGTCTAGGTTAGGATTTGTTTTTAAGTTGTTGAGGTAAAGTTTTTTTAAGGGCGCCAAAGGGCTTGGGACGAGCGCGCGCGCTTGGGGAACAAAAGGCGGGGCAACGCTCGCAAAAATGAAAAGCGCGGTAAACAAAACACGAAAAAGTCCTTGATTTCCTGCAATTTTGCGTATCATATAATATAAACCTACATTATATGATGTGGATCCCAATCCCTGCTTAAACTATTTGTAACATTAAAGTAAATATTATCAGCTCCTGTTTAATCTGTAATAATTTGCAATATTGGAAACTTCATTCCGACATTAATAAAAAATTAACCGGCGTTCTAAATAAAATGGGAAATGCTATAATTTTTAAACTTAACTCTTATGAGAAAAACCACCCTGCATCTTTTGGCGTTCATTTCCGGATTTGTAGTGTTGTCCTTGGAAATATTGGCTTTCCGCATGTTGGCCCCTTACTTTGGCAGCAACGTGTTCGTATCGGGGTCGGTTATTACGGTAATTTTGACTTTGTTGTCGGCCGGATATTATTGCGGAGGTTGGTTAGCTGACCGCAAACCAAACGGCAATTACTTTTATTGGATATTTGGCGTAAGCGCGCTCAATCTCACGATCACCTTATTTTTTTATTCGAGCGCGCTTAACTTATTCAGCAGGTATTCTACCGTAGGAGGGGCGGTTCTGTCTTCTTTGGCGCTGTATACCCTGCCGGTCCTAATGCTCAGCATGGTCTCCCCTTTGTTAATCAAACTGCATGCAGAGTCTTCCGGCGTGGGCAGGAGCGCAGGGAACGTGTACGCTGTGTCTACCCTGGGCAGCATCTTAGGCTCTATCCTCACCACTTTTGTGCTCGTTCCATTTTTAGGGGTAAAATCTTCGCTGTTTGTGAATATAATATTATTAGTCGTGGCCGGCGCCTTAGTGCGCGCCCGTCACTTTGTTCCATTTTTAGGGGTTTCTTTGCTGCTGGTACCCGTACTCAAAAAACCAAATTCAGATTATGTTTACTATAAGGAATCAGCCTACAACTCCATTTTTGTGGTGGACTTAAACGGGATTCGGATTTTGCGGTTAAACCAAAACCGCGGGGCGCATTCCTCTTCCCTGCATGCGGACGGGCTCACCCATCTGATGGTCGACGACTTTTTATTCGGACCGCAATTAACCGCGGTAAAAAATATCCTGATATTAGGCGGCGGAGCAGGGAGCTCCGCGGAACAGATGCATCGCTTTTATCATCCCGACCGCATTGACGTGCTTGAAATTGACCCGGAAGTTTCAAAAACAGCTCCTTATTTGCGGTTAACGCTTGCCGGGGTAAACGTCATTAATGAAGATGGCAGGAGATATCTTAAAACCAATAACCAATTATACGATATGGTGGAGTTGGACATGTTTTCGGGAAGCATTTATATCCCTTACTACGTTGCCACAAAAGAGTTCTTCAGCGAG
>JAHFBY010000114.1 GCA_023249835.1 Elusimicrobiota bacterium
CGATCCCGTAGGACAACGTCCGTTTCTTACCGTCTTCGATCGTAAACCCGATCACCAGGGTCAACAACCCGATCGCAGCTACGACAAGTCCTAACATGGCGTCCATCGGTGTAGGCATATAACCTCCTTTTATTAATTAAAAGAAAACATTACTTCAACATACTTACAGGTTCCGCGTTCCTCCAATCCCCCGCCTTTAAATTAAGCACCTCTTCACCATCCTGGGTCAAGACCGAAATCGTCCGGATCCACGCAAAGGTTTTCAGGCGTTCCTCTAAAGGAATTTTATTTTCGTTATTGGCACTGCGCGTTAAATATTTCTTTTCTACCATTGCTGTTTGCTCGACTATGCTGCTTTTAAGCAGGTTCAGAGAAATCGCGGAAGGAGACTCGTTCATCGCAGCTCCGCTGACAATGAGTTCAAGTTCCCCGGTATCCAGATCCAACTTAGGCGTAATTTTATCAATTCCTAAGAGCAAGTTTAATATGGGGTTAGACTGGGCGCCGGAATTGAGCCGGGAAGCGATTAACTCTCCCATATATTCTTGTAAAGAAATGTCGTGCCAAAGGTTTTTTAGGGGCGCTTTAGCTTTGGCGGCGCGGGAAGGGGTCGAGGTTTGACTGGAAACCTCCAGCTCAGGAGCGCGGTCCATGTTTAGCACCAGCCGCTCATCAAAATCCGGTTTAGAAATTCGCCAATAAAAGAGATCTTTAAGGTCTTGCATTTTACGTAAAATTCTCATGCGCACGCCCCACTGAACGTCCAAAGCTTCAATCACTATGAATTGAACGTCGGCGTCCGAACTTAAGGCCACGCGGGAAAGGGCAATCATGGCGTTTTCCACTTGTTCAATGACGTTCTTTGATATCTCTAAACCATCCGTCATGATGCCGTGAATAGGCAAAGAAACATATAACGTCCGCCCCACTAATTGGCTGTGCGACTCCGCTCCCAGTTCTTTGCTGATTAATTTCTCTACTGAGGACTCTATGTTTTCTTTGTGGTAGGTTGGGCCGCAACTAAGGGTTAATAAAGAAGGCATTAGAATTATCAATCGCAGAATTATAACCTTACCAATGCGCCCGCCCCTATGCCATGTACGCATTGACAAATTTTCTCTGCTTGCCAAACTCCTTAAAGACCGCGTCAATCTCATCATACTCCAATTCGTCTTTTTGCAGAAGTTCGCTGACAAACCGTTCAAGGACGGTCCATTCGCTGCGCAACAGTTCGTCCACATCTTTTAAACACTCTTTTAGAATCTGTTCGGTCTGTTGGTTTAAGGTGTTTTTCAGTTGTTCGGAGACTTCATGTTGGGGAATGGAACTGAAATCGCCGATTATTCCGCTTGTTCCCATACCCAGGCGCCAAACCATGTCATGGACCAAATGCGTGGCTTTTTGGAAGTCTGAGGCCACGCCGCTGGAGGTTACGCCGAATTTAATTTTCTCCGAGACATACCCGGCCAAGGCCACTTTAACGTCCGCCATTATCTTGTTGCGGTCTACGGTGTAGTATTCTTCCCGGGGTTGATGATGGACCATGCCGAGCGCCCCTCCGCGAGAGATGATGGAGGCCTTAAACACGTCATCGGTGGGATGCAGGGTATAAAGCGTCACTAGATGTCCCGATTCATGATAAGCGATCAGTTTTTTTTCATAATCGGTCATGCTCAGTTTATGAGCAATTCCCAAATCAATGCGGTCCATAGCTTCGGAAAAATTGTCGTAATTGATCATTTCTTGTTCATTGCGCGCGGCGATCAAAGCGGCCTCTTTAACGATATTTTCAACGTCCGCGGGCGATTTATAAACCGCCTTGCGGGCTAAACGTCCGATGTCTATATTCGCGTTCGCTTTTACTTTTTTCAAATAGTATTCAAAAAGTTTTTCCCGATCTTTAAGGTTGGGCCTGGAAATTTGAATCTTGCGGTCAAACCGTCCCGGGCGGAGCAAAGCTTGATCTAAAATCGATTCCTGGGCGTTGGTCGCGCCAATAACAACCACGTTTTCCTGGCGTTCACCCAACCCGTCCATTTCCACTAAGAGTTGATTTTGAGTGCTGTTAGTTTCTTCGCCCCCCCCTTGAAAAGAGAACGTGCGGCCTCTGCCAATGACGTCTAACTCGTCAATGAAAACAATGCAGGCGCCGTTGGCGTAAGCCTCTTGCCGGGCTTTTTCAAACAATTTCCTGACTCTGGAGGCGCCCACGCCGACAAAAATTTCCACGAACTCGCTTCCTGCCATGGAAATGAAGGGAATGCCGGACTCGCAAGCAATGGCTTTGGCTAGAAGCGTTTTGCCGCAGCCTGGCGGGCCTACCATTAACACCCCTTTGATAATTTTTCCGCCGATCCTGCGCACCCGCGTTCGGTCTTTTAACAGTTGAACCACTTCCCACGCCTCTTTTTTAGCATCCTCTAAACCAATGATGTCGCGAAAGTGAATATTAACGTCTTTGGGTTTAATGGTTCCTTTTTTCATGGAAGCGAACCCGCCCTTAAACACGCTCATATAAAAATATACGAAAATCATGGCGTTTAACGCGGTTAAAAAAATTTGCAGGGGAATTTGGGCCAAAGTCATATTGCGGTAAAATGACTCTAAAGAAGCCAATCCCCATATCGACAAAATTAAAACCACTATGGTCCCCACGGTAATAAGGACCTTAGTTTTGTGCACCATCCAAAAAATGCGTAATTTTCTTAATCCCATAGCGGCAACCTTTATCCTTTCCTTAATATTGGCATAATCATAAGACTAACAGATATCTCATCTTTTTCAAGTGGCCTTTTCACACTTAAGACCCTTTGTTTCGATTCAATAACTCGTCAATTTTCTTGCTCATTGTTTCTAAACTAAAGGGTTTAGCGATAAAACAAGCCACATTGGGCGAGGGGCCAAACAGCTCTTCGGTGTTTGTTTTCGAACTGGAAATAATGATGGGAATGTCCTTTAGCGTTTCATCGGCAAAAAATTGATTTTGCACTGTGTAACCGTCCATTCCGGGGAGCATAACGTCTAAGATAATGAGGTCGGGCTTAAACTCTTTGGCCGCATGAAAAGCTAAATTTCCCTCGGCGACATGAAAGACTTGATACTTCACCTTCAGCATCATAACCAACAAATCCGCAAGGGCCTGTTCGTCTTCAATTAGCAGAATTTTATGCATATTAAACACCTTTTTAAGAGTTAAAGAATCAAGTTATTGTGTTTTGCAATTAAATTTCTTATAGTATAATGCATACTCTATGGAAAGTCAACCTAGCGATTTGCCGCAACCTTTAAAAAAACCAGCTGAAAAATCGCGGGTTTTAATTTTGGACGACGACTCCAGCCTCTGCAATATGTTGCAGGACATTATTGAAGAGTATGATTTCCAAACTGTAACCACGGAAACAAAAGAAGAAGCGATCAAAGCCACCCGCGAGTTTAAGCCGCATATTGCCTTGGTAGATTATAAGCTGGGCAATATCACGGGCATTGAAGTGGCTCATGAACTAAAAAAAATCGACATTGACCTGCCCTGCATCCTCATGACCGCTTATCCGAGCCTGGACTTGGCGATCAAAGCCATTCAAAGCGACATATACGATTTTTTGTCTAAACCGGTAGACACCACCTATTTATTGCGGTCCATAAATAAAGCATTAGAAAAGCGTTTGCTCTCGGAAGAAAACCGCCAACTCATCGCTTCCCTTAAAGAGTCGAACGCCAAATTAGATCGGTTAAGCCAAATGAAATCGAAGTTCTTATCTGTTGTCACGCACGACCTGCGCACGCCGTTAACTTCAATCCGCGGATATTCAGAATTTCTGCGCATGGACGAAAACCTTTCGGCTGAAGACAAAAATCGATGTTTAGATTCCATTGAACGCTCTTCCGAACGAATGAACTACTTAATTGGCAGCTTAATGGACATGATCAGCATCGAGGCGGGCAAACTCCGCGTGGAGTTAACGGATATTAATTATGCGGCGATGTTAAAGGAACTAAAGGTTTCATTAGCTCCGATCGTCGAGCCTAAAAAGATAGCCTTACAATGGGAATTTTCCGAAACGCCGGTACAAATTAAAGGAGATTACAACCGGCTTTTGCAAGTGGTTACGAACCTGGTCTCTAACGCCGTGAAACACACTCCGGAAAAAGGGTCCATTAAAGTAAAGTGCGCCCTTAAAGACGGGCCCGCCGACCCTAATGTGGGGATATCTGGAAAACGCATATTGACCGAAGTTATTGACAACGGCGCCGGCATTGCCCACGAACATTTAACGCGAATTTTTGATCAATTTTATCAGGTAGAAAGTTCGCCTACGCGCAAGCAAGGGCTGGGCTTGGGTTTAAATATTGCCAAAGAAATCATTGAGGCGCACCACGGCAAAATTAACGTAACCAGCGAAGGGCCCGGCAAAGGCTCTATTTTTTACTTTTCAATTCCAATCGCGAAATAATTTTTAACCCAATAAAAGGGTGCGCGCAACCGCGCACAGATCGTCTGCACAAAAAGGCTTGGCAAGGACCCAGCTTATTTGCTGTTGCGCGACGTGTTGGAAGATGGTTTCTTTAAAGGCAGGGTCGAGCATGAGCACTATTTTCACTTTTTTGTCGCAAGCGCGGATATCGTTAATCAGATGGACGTTGAGCTCCCCGTTAAACAGGGGATCTAAAAAAATGATTTTAGGTTTATCGTACATGATCCCCAGAAAAGCTGCGCGGGAAGTGGTGGCGAGCGAAGCGTTATAATGGTTTTCTCTGAACAACTTTAAATGAGTTAAGGCTGCGCTGCGATCTTGGCAGATGATCAAGATCTTATCTTCATACACCCCCACCCCACTAGTTTCTGCTAGGGAAGCCGCGCTGGTAAGTTTAACCCCGGTCATAGCGGTTAGGCCGCCTGGTCGAGCAAATTGCGCATGGCGCTGACCACGGAGGATTTGTCCATTGCGCCGGCAAACCGAATGCCCACCAGGTTGTAATCGTCTGTGCGCTGCACCCACATAATGCGGCCTTCCACATTTTTAAAGTTGAACTTATTACTTAGTGAAAATGAAACCAGGGTGTTTTGGAAGGGATCTAATTGAAAGTATGTTTTAACTTGTATGCCGGTGGAAGACAGGTCCAGTAAAAACCCCCAGGAATCCAAGTCCCGGGTACAGATCCCGCAAGGGATCAAGGTTTTCATACGCACGTTTTCTCTACGATTTTCGATCAACATAGGGTTAACCTCTAATCCGAAATTTTATTTGCTGTTCACCTTTAGTCTACCAGTCTTGGCCATAACTATTCTTAAACAAAATGTAAACTTATGGTAACTTTTTTAGTAATCATTGGTGAAGCGTCCCTGACTGTTACGGAGCACTAAAACAGGACAAATGGGAACACAAAACAGGACAGGGGCGGTTTTTTGTTTAAACGCCGAGGAGCGCTTAAAGGCAAAGGAAACCGCTTGGGATGAAAATTACCTCACAATCTAGTACAGTAGATATTATATTGTTAGGTAATTTATCCCATAGAGATTACTTCAAACCACTTATTGGACTTTAAAGATTATCATAAACGTCTTTTCTGTGGCCTATGCGGGAAATCAAAACTCCATCTTTCAGCTTTAGGTAGATCACCCTGTAATTCCCAATCCTTACGCTGAAATATTCGCTATTTTTAAGGGGTTTTCCAAAGTCCGCATCCCCAAGAAGGTTCTTTTCAATTTTGGCAATAATGCGCTTGGCTTCAAAACGATCTATCCCTTTTAAATCTTTTCCCACCGAATCTTTATAGTAAATTTTATTTGCCATGAAGATATTTTTCCTTGAATTCGGCAGAAGTTAAAATTTCGTCGTTTTTATCCTTCATGCGCGCCAAGGCAATTTCATAATCTCCGGTGTCCTCAATATACTCTTTGATCGCCTCGCGAATGATATAGTTTTTTGTGCGCTTCAACTCATGCGCTATCCGCCCCAAATCCCTATCCATATCGCCTTCAATCCTCAACGGGATAATGCTCATTATAATCAGCCTCCTTTATATGATATACATAGTATATCATAGTATATGAATACCGTCAAGCCAAGCTGACGCATTATTGACTTTCTTCAAAAATCGTTGCGGCGCGATTTTCTTCTTCCCGCAGCTTTCCTTCCTCATCAGCGCTCAGGAAACCAATTGTTTTCGGGTTAAACTGCCCTCCGCTGCCAAGGTCAAGGACTTTCTGTTCGCCCAAAAGCGCGGTTAAATTTTCCCTAACCAGATCGGCGGCACGGTTATTTTTTGCCTCGTCCCCGTTCTTTTGCCCAAACCGCATTTGCCGATAC
>JAHFBY010000115.1 GCA_023249835.1 Elusimicrobiota bacterium
CCAATCCTGCCAGGGGTCTATTGAAACTGATACAGAGCGTCGCTTCGCTCCGAAGTGGCAGCTTTGATTAAACTGGTGGCAGAATTGATTAAATTACGCAGTTTGGGCTTAAAACTTTTGTAAAACGAAATCGGAGAGGGGTGTTTGCGAAGATGTGGAAAAGAATGTTGCGTAGACAAAATTACCCCCCCCCGATTTAATTTAACCCGTATTTTGCAAAATCCGCATTTAAGCGCAATGGGCGCCATTTACTTTGTCTAAATAGGATACCAAACTGACATAAATTCCATCTAAACAAAATGTAACATTTTTGTAAATTTTTGGAATGCCTGCTATTGACTGTGCCAGATTGTTACGGAGCACTAAAACAGGACAAATGGGGGCAGTAAAAGAGGAAATTAAAAAGAAGGGCTCTTCCCGTTTTAGTGTGGGTGAATTTTAATAATTTAGTGACGGTAGCAGGTGTATAAAAAGTTGACATGTTCAGGCTGAAGAATGTAGAGTTGGGGAAAGATATTTCCGTAGATAAAATGAATGAGCCAGATACCCGCATAATTATTTAATAAATTAAACGTGGGTTATTCCGATGAGAGATCGGAACCTATCCACAAAATAATATGGAGGTACTGGCTCATTCATTTTATCTACAATTTATGGAATTTACCCACACTAATCCGTGAAGACCCCTTTTTTTAGCTGAACGGGCCGCTGAGGCGGCCCACCTTGTCCTCTTTTACTGCTCCCCTTTGTCCTGTTTTAATGTGTCGGTACATATTGACTGCTATTGACTGCGCCAGATAAGTGTAACAAGGAGATGAGTTTTAATACGTGCGGGTTGAGAATGATAGATTGGTATAGTAACCTTTAAGACCATCAAATTTTTGATCGTATAGGACTTGGTCGTAAGAGCCCCTATAACTTAAATTATAATAGAGATTAAGATTTATTCAAGATGCGGGAGTTCCGGGGACAGTGTGCCACGAACCCTGATCCCCTAATTTTCTTTGGGATTAACTGAGTTGATCTTGGCACTACGGCCAGTTTGCAGCCCAATATCTGGACTAGTTTTTCATAATGGCTCAGGAGATGATCTCTTCCATCACTTTCTAATGCGGAGATAAAAGTTTGTTTTATTTTAAGCTGTTTTGCAATACTTTCTTGAGTGATCCCAAGATGTTTGCGCAGGAACGCACATTGTAGAGGGAGAGGAATTTCTAAAAGAGCCTCCAAAATATTTTTTGATAGTAGGGGAAAATTACTGCGACTTCTAGGCAGCATATTGTTTGACTGGAACTTGAATGTGGTTCCTGTTTGGGGTGGTATGGGAGAGAAGTTTTTCTAAGTGTTTGACTACTTCCGCTCGATAATATCTTTCCCCGCATTGTTCGCAAACTCCAGCGGGAACGTCTTGAATGATGGCAATAATTCGGTTCTGGTGAACTGAAATCTTTTCAACCAGTTTTTCCGATACTTGTCCGCCACAAATACTGCAATCATCATATTCGTAATGGTAGCTCATGGTATTCTCCTTGTATATTCATCAATCCATTTTGCTAGAGCTTGTTGTATCCAGTCGAGAGTGTTAAGGGCGGTATAAAACTGTACCAATAAGGGTGGCCGACTTGCTCCGTTTACCCCGGCCGACTTCACCGAAATCCGCAGCTAACACACCAATCCTTGATCCTTTTATTTCTAATGATATGATAGACGAACAAGTCGTTTCGCAGTTATTTAATCAGCAACATTAAAATTGCAAGGGTATATGGAGGACGCAAAAGTATCGCGCTGGCCAGAGTCAAAATAAAAGTTACAGCCAATCCTTAATGTTTTTTAAGAAAAATTGCCAGGGGAGGACGCGGATAGGTCCTAAATGATAGGGATGAGGAGAGCTGGATATAATGTGGAGGGGAACGTTACTATTATCTTCCCCAAAGGCCCGTAAGCCACTGCAATGAGCCCCGGTAATGGTCGCAGAAGATTTTATTTCAAAGGCGCCAACAATTACGCCGCCTCTTTCGATGAGGAGGTCTACCTCTGCGCCATGATTGGTCCGCCAATAAAACATTCTGCACTCGCTCTGCAGGTAACGGGTTTGGCGATAAACTTCGAGTAGTACCCATTGCTCAAATAACCGGCCTTTCTGAGCAGGGTTTAGACCTGCCTGCAATTGACGATTGATCGCATTAGTGACCCCGCAATCAAAAAAATAAAATTTGGAGTGGGCGCTCAACTGCTTGCGCAGGCTTTTACGCCACGGCATCAGTCGAAACCCGATGAGCGTGTCCTCTAAAATATCGTAATATCCTTGCACAGTTTTAACCGAAACTTGACAGTCTCTAGCCACCGCAGAGGCGTTTAAAAGATCCCCAAACTGACTACAGGCCAGATCCAAAAATCTGGAAAAACCGCCTAAGTTTCGAGCTAACCCCTCGCTTTGAATCTCCTCCCGTAAATAAACGTCCACATAAGTTTGTAACAAGTCCTCTTTATCCTTATTTTTATCGCAGTTCCAAACTGGCGGGAGCGTCCCATAATGGAGACAATCCTCCAAAGAAAACCTGTCTCCAAGCTCTGCAAAAATCAGAGGGAAAAGAAATCGTTGACGGGCGCGTCCGGCCAAAAGGTTGGCGCCCCCCCGCTTTAACTTGCGCGTACTTGATCCAGTTAAAATGAACTGGCAGGTGGAACCTTGCATTAGCGCCTGCACTTCATTGAGCAATTCCGGCAACCTCTGCACTTCGTCAATAAAGATCGTTTTTATTTCCCCACGCTTTATTTTATCCGCAGCCTGCTTTCTGAAAAGCGAGGGATCTTTGGAATAGGCGAAGAAGAGGTCATTTTGAAGCAGGTTAACAACCCAAACAGATTTAGGATAGAGGTTTTGAATCAAAGTGCTCTTACCAGTTTGTCGAGGCCCAAATAAAAAGAAAGATTGCTTCTCAGGAAGGGAAACAATTCTATGTATCATACTCCAATAATATACGTTAAAATTGTATGAATGTCAATGAATATACAGTATAAAGATTCTTCTTGATCCTCAAACTCCTGCATTAGAGGCTTGAGTAACTAAATAGCACTACTGCGTTAAGTATCCTGCTGTTGAATTCTACTATGATGGACTTGAGCGATGTTTCGGGGCTGGTTCACATCGCAGTCGCGCTGCACTGCGATGTGATAGACGATCAACTGTAAGGGGATGGTACTAGCAATCCTTTAAAAATTGTTTAATTTCATCATGAGATCCTGTGAATCCATAGATAATCAGGTCTCCTTTCCAAAATATTAATATTCGATCTGAAAGAGTAGAGCGAAATTCCCAAATAGTGCTGCGCAACCTCTTTAGCCCCAAACCTGGGGACGGTGGCTCTTCCTCAAATAAGCATTTTTCAAAAGTTTGAATTGCCTCATAGATATGGCGTTGTCGTTTTTTATCTTTTAATTTCTTAAAACTGCGGTCAAATGAAGGTTTGTAATTAAATCTCACAGTAAATCCCACGTTTTAATGGCTTTAGGATTTTAACATCAAACGTTTAAGATGAGCTTTTGATTTTTTATGTGAATTGTAAGTTTTGCCATCCTTTGCCATGAATGTGGCGGTTATTTTTATCCATTCCTCACGGGTGAATGGATCATGCGTAGGGCCAATTTCTGCTCTATACACAGAAACCCTGGAACCGTCTATGAGGAACCCAATTTGGTCGCCCTGTTTCACGTTGAGGATGTTCCGCACATTTTTGGGAAGTGTTACTTGAGCTTTAACGCCAAGCGTGGAAACGAAAGTTTGCATATGAACTCCTTTTATTACCTATAGTTAGGAATATCTTACAAATAGGATAACATGGATTTAATGGCATGTCAATTACTTTTAAAGTTATAAAATAGTTGGTTTAATCCAGTTATTGTTGCATAACGCAAAGGATAGCGGCTTGGATGGATGCGGTACAAAATGATTTTAACCACTTTTCTTGATTCAGGATCAATGAATGAGTTAAACTACTTTAAGTTATGAACAAAATTCGCGTGGTGCACCATTCCAACCAATTAGGTCTGGGCGGCACAGAAAAAGTAATGCAGCTCTTTTGTAAATATTTGGACAAAGAGCGTTTTGATGTTTATGCCCTGGCTCCAAAGTATCCTGTGGCTAGATACAAACTTTGGATCAATGGCGTTAAATCATTCTTGGGCCAGACTAAAGCGCGAGAACGGGCCGAACGTTACAAATTAAACCACGCGCGCGCCCCCGTCTTTACAGAAATTTTGGGTCTTGATAAAGTAATCCTTTATCAGCCGCAGGAACTGGCTGGGATCATGCGCAAGATTAAACCGCATATTTTGCACGTGCACCATTCAGGCGTTTCTGACCCGCCTTTAAACCAGCCGGAAATCGTGGACCCTATTCCTCTGCTTTTTACGGTTAATATGTTTGGCTATCAGGGTAAGCCTGAACACCAGCGCAAACTCACGCGCATCATTTTTCCTTCGCAATGGCTTAAAGAAATGGGCGCGCCTTGGTCTAAGAAGGATCCGCGCTGCACTCTGCTTTATTGCCCCATTGAAAAGCCGGCCACGGAACAGAACCTGCGCTCTGAACTTGGAATTGACCCGCAAACCTTTGTCATTGGCCGCATCGGACGCAACGCGGACGACATCTATGACCCTATCTCTCTGCGCGCTTATAAGGAAATTGAGTCAGACCTTACCTTGTTTTTAGCCGTGGCTCCCCCGCCGCGCATGAAGGCGGACGCCCAGGCTTTTGGAATTCGGCGTATCCGCTACTTAGAGCCCACAGTGGATGAGCTCTATTTAAGCAAGTTCTATAATACGTTGGACGCTTTTGCGCACGCTCGGCTGGACGGTGAAACCTTTGGCTGCGTCATAGCGGAGGCGATGATGCACAGTCTCCCCATTCTCACCCATCGTTCGCATGTTCGCAACTCGCAGTTGGAGCTGGTGGACGATTCGTGTGGTTTTATAACTAATCAAAACGATTGGCAAGCTTATGCCAAGGCGTTGTTGCAGTTAAGGGATCATCCTTCAGAGCGAAAGCAGATGGGAAAAAATGCATTGGCCAAAGCGCTTAAATTTTATGAAGCAGGAACCATCACTCAAAAATTAGAAGAGATGTATTTAGAAGAATTACAAAAAAAAGGAATCTACCAGCGGAGGTTTTAGAATGATAGTGGATGATAACGGCCTTAAAGAGATTTTAAATTATAAGGTGGTGGCAGTGGTGGGCTGTTCTCTAAACCTGGAGCGGCCCTCTAACCGTATTGCAACCTATTTGCAGAGCGTAGGTTATAAAGTAATTCCGGTAAACCCGGGACATCCTGTTATTTTAGGCGAAAAATGTTACCCTAACCTTCTTGAGATACCTGAAACGGTTGAAATCGTGAATATTTTTCGCAAGTCTGAACACGTCTTCCCCGTTGTTATGGACGCGATCCGCATTAAAGCTAAAGCGATTTGGATGCAGGATGGAGTGGAACATTTCCTGGCGGATGAAACCGCGACCCGCGCGGGCTTAAAAGTCGTGATGGACAACTGTATCTTGCGCGAACACGTCCGTTTGCAAGGCCCTTACCGTAAAAATATCACCCATTGTTAAAATACGAAATGTTGACAATTATCATAATTTAAACTATAATTATATACATAAAATATTATGCACAAAAAAAAACAGTACCATCGCAGCACCATCGTGCTTTTGCCGGAGGACGAGAAAGCGCTCGAGGCTTTGAGAGATCAAGCGGGTTTGAGTTCTCGGACCCAAGCTGTGCGATTCGCTTTGCGTAGTGCTTTGCGCGAGTTGGATCAGGACCGGATTCGGAATTCCTATATTAAAACCCCGGAATCTACAACTGAAAGTAAAGCTGCGCAATCCTTGACCCTCATCAGCGCGCGCGGTATGAAAAAAGAGGATTGGTAGCAGCGATGGATTGGGGAGAAGTTTGGGTCTGTCGGTTCGGGTCCGATATCGGCACTCGTCCGGTCGCGATCGTAAGCTCCAACACCTTAAACGACGTCCGTTCTAAAGTTACGGTCGCGGTGGGTACGACTCAGCATAGGAGTATCCCCACCGAAGTCCCTATCGGCAAAGCTGAGGGATTATTGCAGGAGGGAGTTCTTAGCGCCTCTGACCTTTATACCGTTTCTAAAAATATGTTAGTGCGCCGCGCCGGCGTTCTCAACCCCGCTAAAAAACAGCTTCTCAAAGCCGCGCTTATCCTAGTCCTGGAACTTCCCACCCAGCATTAATCAAACAGTTTTTTATTGATTATATTTGCGATTTTTTGTATA
>JAHFBY010000116.1:0-4471 GCA_023249835.1 Elusimicrobiota bacterium
GGGCCAGACCGCGGTTAACGATTAAGCGGTTCTCATCTAAAAGCGGCACCACGTCCGCGATCGCGCCCAACGTCACCAAGTCCAAATGCTCCTGGATAAAGAATCCCAAGCGCGGGTCGTTGGCCTCCTCCACGCGTTTATAGACTTCCGCCGTTGCCAGACAATCGTCCAAAGCGCGGTGAGACTGAGTAACGTTGATGTTGAACTCTTTCACTAAGGAAGTGAGGGCGTGGGAACGGAACGGGAAGCTCGCGCGCGAAAGGCTGAGCGTATCGATATAAGGGTTTTCAAAAGATTTGCCCAACTGTTTCCAAACCGCTTCTTTTAAAAAAGTCATGTCGAACTTGGCATTGTGCGCCACAATTGTCCGGTGGCCAATAAAGTCTATCAACTGGGGCAACGCTTCCCAAATGGTCGGCGCGCGCTCCACCATATCGTTGGTAATGCCATGCACGCGGGTCGCCCCTTCCGGGATGCTGATAGTTGGACGGATTAAGGTATGAAAATATTTGACCGGCACGAAGTTGCGCACGCGCACCGCGCCAATTTCCACGATTTCATGCGGCGGGTAGTTCAACCCCGTGGTTTCCAAATCCAAAACAATATAGTCCTGATTGAACACGCGGTTGTAGGTAAACATAACGGCATAGGCGAACTTGAACGCGGCAACGCAACCGGCCAACTCTTTCATGGGATAAGTGGAGCCATGCAAATTGGGGTTGACCACGGCATACGCCGGCGGAAGCGTAGGGCCAGGCAAGTGGTGGTCGGTAACGATCACTTCCATGCCTAGAGCGTTAGCATGCTCAATTTCTTCGTGCGCTTGCGTGCCGCAGTCCACTGTGATCACGAGCTTGACGCCCTCTTTTTTATATTTGTCCAGCACCGCTTTATCTAAACCGTAACGCTCGCCGCTGGCCACGGTCCAGGTGACGTCCGCCCCCAATCCTTTGAGAGCGCGCACGAGCAGCGCGGTGGAGGTGACCCCATCTACGTCCCGATCTCCGTAAATCAGGATCCGCTCGTTATTGTCCACGGCTTGGCGCGTGCGCAGCGCCGCTTTTTCCATGTCCGGCAGCAAAAAGGGATTATGCATGCGCGACAAGTCCGGATACAAAAATCCTTCCGCGTCTTGACGATTAGAAATATTACGGTTGACCAAGAGCGCGGCCAAAGTTGGGGAAACGCCCAGGGCCGTGGATATTTCCAACACTTTTCCCGGGTCCGGCTGTTTATATATCCATTCTTTTTCCATGTTTATTTTAACACGTCTAAAATTAAGGGCCGGGGCCGGGGCCGCACTTTTCCAATTTTTAGGCCCGCGGAAAATGCGGCCGAAGCGTAAGTAAACTCCGCAACGGTAGAACTAAAAAAGTCCGCGATTAACTCGCCGCGCTCAACGCGGTCACCCACCTGTTTATGCAAACGAATGCCTGCGGACAAATCAATGGCGCTTTCTTTGGTAGAGCGGCCTGCGCCCAAGAGCAGGGCGGCCTTGCCCGCGGACAAGGCGCTCATTTCCATGATCCAACCTTTCCAAGGAGATACTAGCGACTCTTTGTATTTGGCCTGAGGCAAGACTTCTTGCGGGGCGTCGCAAACGCGCGGATCCCCGCCCTGCATCTTTACCAGAGCACGAAACGTTTCCAAACCCAACTTGTCCGCGCGCGCTTGCGCGATCAACTTTTGTCCGGCGTTCGGACTGGCAGCCTTGCCCCCTAAATAGAGCATGAGCCCGCCCAGTTTTTCCGTTAACTCAATAAAACTTTTCGTGCGCGGATTTTCCTTCCCCTGCAGAATGGTTACGGCCTGTTCGATTTCCAAACTGTTGCCAATCATTTCGCCTAAAGGCTGATTCATATCGGTCACTAACGCCACGACGCGTTTGCGCTGGCGTTTTCCCAACTCAATCATCGTGCGGCCTAACTTAACCGCGTTTTTTTTATCGCGCATAAAGGCGCCGTTTCCGGTCTTAATGTCCAAAACCAAAGCGTCCGCGCCCTCGGCAAACTTCTTGGATAGAATACTCGCTGCAATCAAAGGAATAGATTCAACCGTTCCGGTCACGTCGCGTAGCGCGTACAACTTGCGGTCCGCTGGGGCGAGTTCAGGGCTTTGGCCGATCATCACCACATTGATTTTATTCAAGCACTCCAGCATTTCGGCGTTGCTTAATTCCACCCTAAAATTGGGAATAGAGGCGAGCTTGTCCAGCGTGCCGCCCGTATGGCCCAAACCTCGCCCCGACATCATCGGCACTATCACTCCGCAGGCCGCCACCAAGGGCGCCAAAACCAAAGATATCCCGTCACCCACGCCGCCGGTAGAATGTTTGTCTACTTTAATGCCCGGTAAACTTCCCAAATCCAATTTCTTGCCGCTGTCCGTCATGAACTGGGTCAACAGCGCTGTTTCTTTATGGTTCATGCCTTGAAAAAAAATGGCCATGAGCAGGCTCGCGGCTTGATAGTCCGGCACTTCGCCTGAGGTATAAGCGCTGATGAAATAGCCGATCTCTTCGGATGTCAGTTCGTGTCCGTCACGTTTCTTGATGATGATATCGTAAATTCGCATCGTTAAAATTCCGTAATTGCCCGGTCCAACAAATCAAACACCTTTTGTCCGGAGAGCGCGGCTTGCTCCAAAACCTCTTTATGCGCCGGAGGCACGGAGTCGAGCCCGGCAGCAAGGTTGGTGACCAAAGCCAGGCCTGCCACTTCCATTCCGCGCCGCCGCGCGCCTAAAGCCTCGGGCACCATGGACATGCCTACCACATCGGCTCCAAACGCGCGAAAGGCTTTGATTTCCGCCGGGGTTTCATACGTTGGTCCGCTGAGCGCCAAATAGATTCCGGAGTGCGCCCTAATTTTTTCTGCTTGGGCGCAGCGCGCAAGGACTCGCTGTAAACGCGGGGAATAACAATCGTTCAAGCTTAAAAATTCCATCGGATCCTTATTTGCGCCCGCTTTTCGCAAAGGGTTTGCCCCCATTAAATTAATATGGTCTTGCAAAATGACGACGTCCCCCGGACGATATTGACCGTTAACCGCGCCCACTGCGGACAAAAGCGCCACGGCCTTAATGTTTAAAGCGGCCATGCACTCCACTGGAAAAATCACTTCTTCCATAGAATAACCTTCATAGTAGTGTACCCGCCCGAAAAACAGCAGCGCACGCCGGTTCCGCCACTCCACACAAGCCAACTCCCCCTTGTGCCCGCCCACGCCCGCGGCATGAAAACCGGGAATTTTAGCATAGGGCAAACGCCAGAAACATTTCAATTTATGAAACGGTTCGGCTAATCCTGAACCCAAAACAACAGCCAAATCAGGCGCCGCTATTTTTTTTCCAAACGCTTTTATTTTTTGCGCCGCGGCCAGGACTTTATCCGAGAAGTTCACGGGCAAAGCTCCTTCCCTGCGGGTGCGGCGGCAAAGAAAAGAAATCTAAAACAGTCTGGCCGCAATCATAAAACCCTTGGCGCACGCCTAAGTCTATGCCTACTCGCAAAGCTTTGCCATAAACTAAAAGGGGAACATATTCGCGGGTGTGGTCTGTGGAATTGTCCGTTGGGTCGTTGCCGTGATCTGCGGTGATCATTAAAACGTCTTGCGGCTGCATAGCGGCCAAGAGGCTCGGTAAAAAGCGATCAAAATCTACCATGGCTTGCATAAAACCAATGGGGTCTTGCCGGTGGTTATAAAGCATATCAAAGTCAACTAGGTTCGCAAACAGAAATCCGCGCGCAAAGCCCGGGCTTTGCAGCGCTTGCAAGGTTTGGTCCATAACCTCGCGGTTGCCTTTGGCCGGGATCTCGCGCGCGATACCGCGTCCGGCAAAGATGTCCCAGATCTTGCCTACGCTCAAGGTGGGCACTTTGGCTTGCGCCAAGCGGTCTAATACTGTTTCGGAAAATGGCAGCAGCGAATAATCGTGGCGGTTGGGCGTACGCTGGTAAGAGCCTGACTTGCCGGCAAAGGGGCGCGCGATCACGCGCCCCACGCTGTGCTCCCCGCGCAAAACTGCGCGCGCTACCAAACAAATTTGATAGAGCTCGGGAAGCGGGATCACCTCTTCGTGCGCGGCAATTTGAAAGACAGAGTCCTGGGAGGTGTAGACAATGGGGCTGCCGCTGGTCACATGCACGTCCCCCAGCTCTTTAATGATCTCGGTGCCGGACGCTGTTTTATTGCCCAAGGTTTTACGGTTGATCTTAGTTTCAAACTCCGCTATGACCTCGGCAGGAAATCCATTTGGATAAGTCGGCAAGGGAGTATTTAAGACTAGCCCCATCATTTCCCAATGGCCGGTCGTGGTGTCTTTGCCTTTGGAAAGTTCCAACATTTTACCGTAAGAGCCTAAGAGTGGAACTGCTGAACTGCCCTGTAAATGGATCAACCTACCCAGACCTAAACTCGCCAACGTTGGCAAAGGAGGACATCCGCATTGATCATAAGCGTGTTGAAAAGTG
>JAHFBY010000116.1:4481-6265 GCA_023249835.1 Elusimicrobiota bacterium
ATCGGGGAGTTCCCCAATCCCCACGGAATCCATCACCACTAAAAGGACGCGCTGAATTTGGGGAAAAGACATTGATTTTTATGAGTTTAGTATTTTTGACTTGCTAAGTCAAAAATTGGATTAGAGCCCAATCGGGGAGTTAAGCTCACATCTATTGCAATATCCGGTTGTCATTGCCCGAAGGGCAATGACAGGAGTATGCCACGCCGATGCAATCAACGTGCTCGCTAACTTTGAGTTATTGCGGAAAAATGATATAATATAAAGCTCAAAGGAGAATTTTGTGCAACAGGCGACAAACCGATTAAAAGTAGCGCAAAGCGCGCTGGACATGGGAAAAGAAGAGATCCGACGGCTTAAACAAATTGCCAAGGAGCTCCGGCTTTGGATTGTTCGCATGCTTGCCGAAGCCGGGTCCGGGCACCCCGGCGGATCCCTCTCCGCAATTGACATTTTGACTGTCCTTTATTTCCACACTTTAAAACATCGCCCGCAAGAACCCAATTGGCCCATGCGCGACCGATTTATACTATCTAAAGGACACGGCGTTCCTGCGCTTTATGCCGCGCTCGCTAAGTCCGGCTATTTCCCCATGGACGAATTAGCGACTTTAAGAAAATTGGGCAGCCGCTTGCAAGGCCACCCCGTAGCTGGAACCTTGCCGGGAATTGAAGCCTCTTCCGGATCATTAGGTCAGGGGTTCTCCATTGCTCAAGGCATGGCCATTGCATCTAAGTTAGATGGAAGCCCTTTCCGCGTTTTTTGCATGATCGGCGATGGCGAAACGCAAGAAGGCCAAATTTGGGAAACCGCCATGTCCGCGCCTAAGTTCGGCCTAGATAACCTCATCCTATTTTTAGATTACAATAAAGGACAAATTGACGGGCATACAAAGGAAATTATGGATTTGGAACCGGTGGCTGAAAAATGGGCCGCGTTCAACTGGGACGTACAGGAAATTGATGGAAACGATATTCCACAAATCATAAACGCCATCGAACGAACGCGCAACCTGAGCTCTAAACCGCACATCATCATCAGTCATACGGTTAAAGGTAAGGGCGTTTCCTTTATGGAAAACAATATTGACTGGCACGGCAAAGCGCCCACTCAAGAAGAAGCGCTCCGCGCCTTAAATGAAATTGAAAGGATCGTGATCGAATAACATGGCCGCTAAAGCCAGCAGACAATCTTTTGGCGAAGCTATCGCGCGTATCGGTGAGACCAATCCCAACGTGATGGTGATGGACGCAGATTTGGGAAAATCCACTATGACCGGCGCTTTTGCCAAAAAGTTCCCGGACCGTTACCTGGAGTTTGGGATAGCCGAACATAATATGATCGGCACGGCCGCTGGACTTTCCCTGGCAGGCAAGATTCCTTTTGCCGCCTCTTTCGCCTGTTTTTTAACCGGGCGGTATGAAACCATTCGCATTTCAGCTTGTTACAGCAACGCCAACGTAAAATTGGTGGGCACGCACGCTGGGATCGGTATTGGCGAAGACGGCAACTCCCAAATGGGACTAGAAGATATCGCAGTTTTGCGCTCGCTTCCCAACTTTGTTATTTTGCAGCCAGGCGACGACATTGAAACGCAAAAAGCAGTGGAATGGTCGGCCCAACACATGGGTTCGGTTTATTTGCGGTTGACCCGGCAGAAGCTGCCGGACGTGCATGGGACTGATTACCAGTTTAATATGGGCAAAGGCGATGTGTTAAAAAATTCCGCGAACACCGAGTTGGCGATCTTTGCCACGGGCGGGGTCCTCTACAACGCGCTCCAA
>JAHFBY010000117.1:0-1245 GCA_023249835.1 Elusimicrobiota bacterium
TTGCTGTGGGCACTGAAGAGCCAATGCCAAGGTTGCCGGCAATGTTTAAACCGCCGGTTTTTGTTTGGGTGGATCCGGAGATGTTAAGCGAAGTGCCGCCATCTACCGTGGCGGTGCTGATCGTGACCCAGTTTGAACCTGTGCGCAAACGAAGCTGACCGTTCGCATTGTAAATTAGAGATCCATCGGCTAAGTTGGGTTCTGCCGTGAGCGCGTTTAAAGTTAGCGAGGACCCAATCAAAGCGCCTATGCTCGTGAGGTTGCTGTTAAATGTTTTTGCGCCTACAATGGTTTGCGCCGCAGGGCCAGTGGAAACAAAATAACCGGAGTTCCAGCCGTCAAGCTTATTAGCAAAGAAAGAATAGGGAGAACTTAAGAGCTGTTGCCGCGGGGACAAGGTTTCCGCGCCTACTACAACTTCCAGATAGCGCGCATCACTGTCAAACACCGTTGCTGGAATAACTGTTCCTTGGCTGCCCAGTTTGGCGCTAAATACACCGTTTACAACGCTTACGCCGTTGTGCGTTTCGGTCCAGAGTTGATTGCCGTCGGTGGCCGCGTCAAAAATGCGAAATGTTAGGTTAAAGCTTCCGGAACGAGCGTTGTTGCCGGCGTCTGTTAACCGGCCTTGGTAATTGACAACTTGGGGGATGCTCGCTTCGAGGACCGCGCTCAAGTGAGGCAGCATTAATAGGATTGCCAGCATTAAGCGTAAGGATGGAATAGTCCGCAAATTCATGTTGCCAAAAGTTTGGGCGATTAGGCAGAGGTCTTCCCTCAGCCTCTGTTTCCAGAGCCGCGCATAGCGTATGGGCAGGTAAATCGCAGCGCTTAGGCAATCAATGCTAACCCACAATATGTATCCAACCCACTCCATGATGGCGCAGATAAAATTCAATAATATATTCATGTTATTTTCTCCTCAATTTTAATATATTGCGAAATCGTTTTTTATTATCTATAAACCGCTTTTTTGTATTTCCCTATCGGGGAAAAATGAGTTAAATTGCTCTTTATAAATATAGTACAAGAATCATATATATTAAAGTCCTTTCCTCTATTTAATCCTTAAGGCGGTTCAGTCCGCGCACAGCTTCTTCGTTGTCAGGGTCCAACTCTACCGCCTTTTTCCAAATTTCTTTAGCTTTTTGTTTGTTGCCGGTTAAGAAAGCTTCTAAACCTTCTTTGTATAAGTTTTGGGAAATTACTTTCTTTTGTAGGCTGTAGCGGGTTTCCACATCAAAG
>JAHFBY010000117.1:1255-2247 GCA_023249835.1 Elusimicrobiota bacterium
CTGTAAAGCTGTTTTTAAGTTTTTGACCGCGCTTTCCCATTTGCCCTGACCGGCTAGGGATTGTCCAAGTTCAACATATCGTTCAAATAGGGTTTGTTTAGAAAGATTTTGGAACCGTTTGGCCTCTTCGTTGTCCGGGCTGAGTTCCAGCACCGCGCCGAACAGCGCGATCGCTTCCTCGTAACGTTTTTGCATATAAGCTTGCATGGCGTCTTCATAGCTGCGGGAAATGGAATACTTTTTTTGTTGTTCGGCGATTTCGGAAGATTTCTTTTCCAGGATTTTATGGCACAGTTCCAACTGCTCTTTGGCTTCTTTATGGTTAGGGTCAATGGTGAGCACTTTTTCAAACTCTTCTTTAGCGTGCGCGTAGTTTTCACCGGCAAAAGCAACCATTCCATTACGATAGAAAGAGTCAACGAAAGAAGTGAACTGAGCCTCAATTTGTTTTACATACCCTTGGGCCGCCTTGTTGTCCGGTTCTAAACCCAGCACCGCTAAAAATTCTAATCGGGCATTAATTAAATTGCCTTCTTCAAAGAATTTTTCGCCACGGGCAAAGAGACCTTTGATTTGATTGCGCAGCCGTTCTTTACGATCGCTTTCTTCTAATTCTTTGAAATCTTTTTGGATCAGTTTAAGGAGCTTGTTGTTTTCGTCCATCCAAGGCGCCACGCGCTGCAGTTCAGTGGCCACCAAATAAGCGTCAACCAGGAGCCCTTGCGCGTACATGGTTTTAGCCTCGTTAACTTTGGCGTGTAAAATTTCATCGGCTTTTGGTTTTTGGTTTGTGCGGCCAAAAGAGAAGTTTAACGATATCCGGTGCGCGTTGCCCAGATCGCCATAAGCCACGAAAGCATAGTCTACGCGGAACAGCGGATTTTCAAACCCAACGCCATAAGTGAGTCGGCTCTCCACGTTTTTTTCCGCTTTGTAGCCCACGCGCACGCTGATCATTTTCATTAGTTTGTATTCGATGCCCATGGCCGGAT
>JAHFBY010000117.1:2257-3000 GCA_023249835.1 Elusimicrobiota bacterium
TTCGTTGTAAATTGCGTCCGCGGCAGTGTTAAAGGCTTCTCCCCAAAACGATCGCGCCAGTCCCAAGCGGAGGGTCCTGGGCAAAGGGCTGGCCTCAGATTTAACTTTCACGCTCGTTCCCAAGTTGTTAACGGCTAAGCCAATGCGGTATCCGTTCAAATGTCTGCCGATAAAGGGATAAGAAAGACCCGCGTCTATGGCCGCGCCATAAGCTGTGTCCTGATAAAGGCTGCGGCGCAGCATTTTTATATGAATGCCTGTCGAAAGACGGCGAAATTTTTGGTCGTTCGCTTTAAACCGAAAAGATTTGGACCAGCCCATCCCCACGGCCGTGTCGTTTGCGGAAATATTACCCAGGCTCTGCCCGGTAGAGGAATAGCCATCGATATTGCCGTAGGAAAAATAGTTTAAGGTGGTTGCCAAGTTTCCCCAGGCGCGGGTGGGGTATATATAGGAAAAGACTTCTTGTCGCAATCCTTCAAAGTATTGGTTATGCATAAATCCGAGTTCTTTTTTGGAAATGTCCGAGAATAGCGCAGGGTTATAGAAGGGGGCAAAAGCGTCTTGGTTGGCGCCGTATTGCGCGCCGCCCATTGCCACCGCGCGCGCGCCCGCGTCTACGCGCAAATAGTTGGTTCCGCGCGCGACCGTTGCTCCCTGCGCCCCGTTTGACCCGGTAAATAATGTGAGGAAAGCAAGGAAAAAATTAATCTGAGCGCGTTTCAAATTCATCGGATCACCAT
>JAHFBY010000117.1:3010-6233 GCA_023249835.1 Elusimicrobiota bacterium
TGGCGCCACTTTTAATGATATAGATATAAACGTCGGAGCCGCATTTTTTGCCGTCAGAGTCAGTGACGTCCCAGCTTAGAACTCCATCTACCGGGTCAGAGAAGTCAATGCGTTTTATTTGTGTGCCGGCGGAGTCAAAAATTCGGATGTTGCCTTCGGTTGGCAAGAACCCAAAGGTAATGTTAGTGTGTCCATTGGCTGGAATAAAAGGCACGGGATAGGCAAAAGATTGGGAAACGTCAGTGTCCGCTGAACCAAAAATAGCGTAAACTGAAAAATGGGAAACTTCGCCGCTGGCCAATTTTGTTTGGTTGTTTATGGAACCTTGCGGCAATCGCTGCCAGATGTCGTTGGTTTCGTCCAGGGTGTATAGGTAAAGGTTTGCGGCTTTTTGCGAGGGTTGAGTGTCGTCGACATAGCCGTCGTTATCTTGATCTACGTAGGGGATTGTGATCGTAATTGGCGCTGAAAAGTTAGCGCTGTAAATGGTGCCGTTAGCCGATACCGCCATAAACTCACGAACGCTCACTGATTTGGCATGTTGTCCGAGCCGGCTGAGTATCTTTTCATTGGCGGAATCCAAGGAACTTTGTGAAGTGTGCTGTAAAGCGTGGCTGCGAGCGTTGGCAAATTTTGCTTGCGGCGCGTTTTGGAGCGTTTGCGCGCTGGATACCCCTCCGGAAATAACGCCAATGGTAATGCTTACGTCGTCAGGCATGGCGCCTTGCGGAATGGTGACCAAAGTTTTTCCGTCCGCGCCTTTAAAACGATTTTCCCGATTTTTGTCCATAACCGTTTCAAACTGAGTTTTTAAAGCTTCCGATAGGTTGTTTCCTGCCAGGTCAGTAACGTTGGTTGTAACCGTAAGCTCATACAGCCACCCTTTTGCTAGGGGGGTAGAAGGTTTAACAGCCAAAATTCCAGTGGTTGAACTGTAGCTTAACTCAATGGGAGTGTACTCCTTTATTGTTTCTGATAGATGGTTGCGGATACCGTAAAGCTGTATGAATTCGGCGGCGGTTATGGTATTTTCTTTCATTTCTTTGTCAAATTTGATCTCAATTGTTGTCGGAGTGCTGCGCACCGCGATATATCCGCCGGTATGACCGGTCCTTTCTGAAATGGGGTTTACACTGGGTTTAGGTTTTGAGATGTCGTCCATTACCTTATATGTAAAAAGTTGAGAGGGTCCCCAATTCCCGGCCTCGTCTTTAGCTTTAATGCGAATGTAGTAATTGTTAGGGGCGCGGTCTGAACTGCGCTGGAGGCTATAATAGATTGAAGGTGAAGTACTTTTTAAAACCAACGGTACGGCCTGATCTCCCAGGTCAACAGCCGTGGTCAATATCACCGAATAACCTTGGATTGGCGATTCGTTCACCACGTTGGACCTAGACGATGTCCATGTAAGGTATATGTTTCGATGAGGCGTGCTTTGATTGTTATGGATCAACGTTGTATCAGTCGGAGAAAATTGGGCGGTTACATTGGATACAGTAGGCGAAGAAATGTCCAAATTAATTTTAAATGCGGCGCCCACTGATACGGAAATGTGGTCCGTATTCGAATTGTCGGGAAAACCATAGGAATCGCCAATATAATGGAAGTACCAAGGCCCTTCAACCGTAGCCGTAACCACCGCTACATCGCCATTGCTAAACCCTGTGCCAAAACCAGATACATCCGAACTATCAGCTTGAGTGATATCGGTTCCATTATAGGTTTCATTTTCATTCCGATTAAAAGTAAAGTGGTAATGGGACGCGTTTGAAGCGGTGAACGACGTGATCGACTGGTTGGTCCAGGCGGATTGGGAAAGTCCGGTTTTCCAAGTTATTTTTGCGGCGGTGGGGTTAGTAACAATGTTGCCGGGAACAGACGCGACAGTAGCTACGCTGCCGCCATTGCGCGCTATAACTCGTATATTGTAACTGGAACCGCCGTTCATTTGGGTTAACGTAATGGAGTTGGTTCCCCGCCATTGAGAATAAGTGCCCCATACAGGCGAGTTGCTCACGTTATCTAAATTACAGATATTGCCTGCCGGAAGGTTAACGAATTTCCCGTCATGGGGATTTCCCGGAGGCGTTAAAACCTGTAATGCAATTGCAAATTGGGTGTTGTTAGGGTCCTCCGTAGGGTTTGATCCTGATTTAAGTGTGAGTTTTCCTTGCGTAAAAGAAATGCCGGTTGCGGTAGGCGCGGGCGGGGTAGCAGCTAAGGTATAGGTGGATCCGCTAATAATATAAGCGGCATTTGATCCCGGCGTTTCGCGCCAATACACTTTAAAGCTATAGAAGGAGTTAGTGGACATGTCCGTAAACGTCCAACTGCTAATATTTTGCGTCCAGGCTTGAGCAACAAAGTTAGAGGTGACTCCTCCTGCCAATAGAGTGGCCACTTGAATTTGAAATTGGCTTCCCGGTTGAGCAATAAAAGGGTCCCAAATCACGGTCATTGACGTGTTTTCAATAACATAGGTCAACGGCGGTTGGGGCAAGGTTAGGATAGTGGTGGCGGCAACGTATTTGGCCAAAACGTTCATCCTGTTAAACACGCGGACGCGTACGGAGTAGGTGGTTCCGGCCTCTAAGGGGCTAGCTAAAACTTGGTTCCTTAAAGTGATGCTGGTTAGATAAACTTGGTTAAAATTATTTGTGCTCAACTCTACATAGTACTGAGTATCCGCGGGATTAGACGAAGCGCTCCAACTAAAAACAGCTGAACTTCGGCTCACATTGCCGGCAGAAACAGTGTAAACAGGGGAAGAAAGAGTAACAGTGGATCCTAAACTCACCCATTGACTGAACGCATTGGTTCGATTTTTAGAACGAACTTGAAAATAATAGGAAGTGTTCGGCAGTAAAGTAGAGGATGAAAATGACAGGTTAGTGGTATCTGAATCGCTGACTATTCCGATAAAGTTGGGGTTGGTCGCTATTTGAACGTTATAAGGAGTAGAGGTTGAGTTGTTACCGGGGTTGGTCCAGATAGCCGTGGCAGAAGTAATATCAATTTCTTGCACAAACCCTGACCCGGGATCGGCAACCAGGGTAACCGTAGAACTGATAAGGTTTAAGTTGGTTTCAATGCGGTTACCGTTTCTGGCCTTAACTTGAAACTGGTAAGAAGTGTTAGCGCTCAAATCAATATTGCTTATTCCGTTAGCTCCACCCCATTCCGCATAATTTGCCCAATATTCGGTAAGCGCTAAAACGGCAAT
>JAHFBY010000471.1 GCA_023249835.1 Elusimicrobiota bacterium
GAGCGCGTAAACTCCAAGTTTATCTTTGATCAACTCTTCGTGGACGCCGCGCTGCGCCACTACGCCATGGTCTAAGACAACGATCTCGTCCGCGTCGCGAATGGTGGAGAGCCTGTGCGCGATGATCACGCAAGTGCAGCCCCGCGCGCGCAGGTTCTCATCGATATTTTTTTCCGTCACCGCGTCTAAGGCGCTGGTCGCCTCGTCCAACACCAACACCGAAGGGTCGTTGATGAGAGCTCGGGCAATTTCCAACCTTTGTCTTTGCCCGCCGCTTAAGTTGGCTCCTCCCTCTTCAATATGAAAATCGTAACCGCCGGCGCGGCTAATGATATCGTTATGAATGCAGGCGTCCCGGCAAGCGCGAACCATGCTCTCTTCAGGGATTGTGTTGTCCCAGAGAGTGAGGTTCTCTTGAACCGTTCCCTCGAACAAACAAATCTCCTGGTCAACCATGGCCACGGACTGGCAGAGCGCTAAACGCGGCACTTTACTGCGGGGCGTGCTGTCGAATAAGACTTCCCCTTCCCAAGGCTCTGCCAAGCCCATGACAATTTTAGAAAGGGTGGACTTGCCGCTGCCGCTGGCGCCCACCAAGGCGACTCGCGTTCCGGGTTTTAATTTCAGGTTAAAATTTTTAATTAAAGGTTCGCCCAAACGTGAATAGCCGAACGTAATGTTTTTCAGTTCCAGTTCCCCGCTCAACTTGGTGAGCGCAATAGTCAGCTGCGAACGGTTTTCCTGTTCGTGGATCAAAGGGTCCAGCGGAAAGCGGAGCACGTCGTCGAGCCTGCCCATGTCCGCCTCAACTTCCTGAAAGCTGCCCAACAGGTTCATGAACCGGTTCACAGGATCGATAAAGCTGCTCATTAAACTTTGCAGGGCAACAAGGGTTCCCATGCTGAGGTGGCCATGCATCACTCGATAGCTGCCCAAAGAAAGGATAACGCCGTTGGCTAAGGCATGCAGGAATAAGGGAGCGCGCAAAAAAACTAAGCTGAGCTCTTCGGACTCCTGAGCGTAGCTCACAAGCTTGGCTTTGTGTCCGGACCACGCCGAAAAAAAATCGGATTCGCTGCCCGTTGCCTTTAGAGTTTCAATGGCCTGCAGACCGCCCATAGAAACGCCCATCAGTTTGCCCTGCTCCTTATAAAGGCGTCGGTTAGTGTCCGTACGTTTGCCGCGCACGACCTTAGCCGCCAGGACGTTGAGCGCTAAAGCGAACAGTCCCACCAAGGCCAGGGGCCAGTCAATCAAAAACATCAGCGCACCGTAAAATATGATCATTACTCCATCGATCGCAGAGGCTGCCAAATCCCGGCCCAAAAGTTGGGACATGCGCTTGATAATGCCCAACCGGTTGGCAATATCGCCGCTAAAACGTTGCGAATAAAAATCAATCGGCAGTTTTAAAGCGTGCCAAAAAAATTGTGCGGAACCCGCGATCATGAGTTTAGTTTCGATTTTAAGCAAACAGGACTGCTCTAGCCAAGTGATCCCCCCGCGCAGGATCGCGGTGAACGCCATGCCCAAAAGCAATGGTTGGATCCAATCTTTCATCTTTAAAACTAGGAAATCGTCTACAAAGATGCGGCTAAAGGTGGGGATGACCAAACCCGGGACAACCAACGCCAGCCCGGCAAACAACGCAAAGAACAAGGCTTGATGAGAACCCCGCAAACGATGGACTAAAGCGGGCAAAATTGATGGGCGCGCGCCCGAGGGCTTGAAATCAGGTCCGGGAGACAGGATTAAGACAATGCCGGTAAAAGAAGAGTCAAATTCAGAAGCGGTGAGCGTGCGCGGCCCCACAGCAGGATCGTTAATATATACGGTATCCCCCTTAAAACCTTCCACGACCACGAAATGGTTGAACTCCCAAAACACGATGTAGGGCGCGGCCTGCTTTTTTAGATCTTCGGGCTCCATGCGGCTGCCTTTGGCGTTTAAACCATAAGAGCGCGCGCAGGCCAAGAGGTTTTTAGCGTTGCTGCCGTCGCGGGAAACCCCGCAGCCGCCGCGCAATTGTTCGAGC
>JAHFBY010000472.1 GCA_023249835.1 Elusimicrobiota bacterium
CGATTTTCTTCAAAGCCAACCACAACTTGTTTGCCCAAAGATGTGGAATCTTGGGTATAGCTGACGTCTTTTCGGCGCACGACCGAAACGTTGCCGCGCGAGTCTATTTCTTCGGCCAAGAAACTGGTCATGAGGTTGCGGCTATTGTACTGCATGTTTAAGGTGTTGCGCGTCACAACGTTGCCGCGCGAGTCAGCCACCTTTTCGTTTAAGATTTTTACCGCCATCCCGTTAGAAAACTCAATGCGTTTACCGTCGTTATATTGGATATAGCTGGATCCGCCCGCGGCGTTTGCCCGCTGCTGGGCAATTTCCGACTGTATGCCTTTAATCGCGTTTAAGGTTTGCCAAAATTGGTCGGGGTTACGGGTTTGGCGGTTAAAACCGGTTCCTTGGTTGTCAAAGAGGCGGTCGCGCTCTTCGGACATATCTTGAGCCATGCGCATGCGCTGCCTTTGCGTTTCTTCCTTTTGGAGAACCGATTCGGGGTTCATATATCCAGACTGGTCCCGGTCGGTTTTAAGTTTATTGGAAAATGCGGTTCCGTGCAGAGTGGTCAGCCGCGGTTTAAGGCCGGCAATGAACCTGGGCAGCGCGTTAGGCGGCAGGGCCGAGACTAAATGTTGGGCGAAGAGGGTTTGATTTAAAAAGAAGAGCGCGGCAACCGCGCAAGCAACGCCGCGTTTTAAGTTATAGAGGGAAGGCAGTAAAACGGTTAGATAAAAAGATAGCGGAGCTGTTTTTGCAATGGGCAAAAACAAAAATTTATACAAGGATCTCTGCAACCGTTTTCTCACTTCTTTCTCCTTGTGCTCGGTTGGAGCGGGGGTAGATCTCTTTATAGACTTTTAATTCTAGTTCGCATTAACTGTAACCTTTATGAGTTAAACTATTCTTAAACTTTTTGTAACATTTTTGTAACATTTTTTACTGCTGCAGCGCATAGATAACTGCTTTCTGGACTTGATCATCAATATCTCCCACCACCTTTAAATTGATCGAATTAACGATTTCAAGGAGATTATAAAGGGATTTGTCATCTTTGACAAGACCTTGCCAGTCGCTAAGGTTCCAAGCCCAAACCATTAATGTGGTCTCGCCATGGTTGCTCGAAAACTGTTCCATAATTCTTTGTTTAGCGGTCACGGTGTCGCCCGAGTCTAAAATTTCTAACCTCTCTAAAGGTATCCCCAAATTAAAAGCTAAAGATTTAAGCGATTCGGGGCTGGTCCCTTTTCGTTCCAGCGCAATGCGAATGCGCCCTCCGCCCGGGTCTTCTTGGTTAGCCGCAGCCACCATGCTTTGGACAAACCTTTTTAGTTTTTTGTTGGCCGCAGTAAGATCTGCCGGAGAAGCGCCGGTTAAACTTAAAGTTAACAGCACGGTTTTCTTCTCTTTAACGCTCGCGTCCCGAGCCGGCAGGTCAGCGCCCTTAGCTGCAAAGTTAGTGGGCCCTACCGTCTGATCGGCAAGTTTTTCTAAAATGTCGGCTATCATCTGCTGGGCCACAATTTGGAACTCCGGCCGTTCCACGTTTAGTTTAAAGGCTTTGGCCAGGGTCATAACCACGAGCGCTTCAATGAGGACAGAGTTGATCTCCACGTTTTGCGCGGACGATCCCAAAATAACGGCGTGCACTGCTTCATGCATCATCACAGCCATGAACTTTACCAGCGTGTCCACCTTACTTAAGTTAATGAGGATAAGGGGCACGCCGTTACCTTGATAGTTAGCGTCAAAAACAGCCGCGGCGGAAGCGCCTTTAAACTGCTCTTTAAACTCTTCTCCGGTCAACAACTTCACTCGTGCGGATTCGAGCAGGGAAGTGTCGCACTGGAACGGCGCGGAAGCTTTAATAAATTCAGGTAAACTAACCCCCTCATTATAAATGCGCGCTTTTAAGAGCGTGTTAGCCGTAGCTTCAAGGATGTCCCGATTCTTTTTTTGGACGGCAACAGCGCCTGAAACGTTAGCGTCCGCAAGTTGGTTTACGTTATGGCTTAAAGCGCCAAAAAGGCCGTAGATGGCGGCTAA
>JAHFBY010000118.1 GCA_023249835.1 Elusimicrobiota bacterium
GGCGCTCTTTGAAGTGGAACGGACCTGAACCTCTACCTTGTTTTAGTTTGACATGCAAAGAAGTTTGGAAACCACTCGTTCTCAAGATTATGTTATGGAAGCTGTAGGCCAAAACGCCGGGCAAGTATGGAAATACTTGTATGATAATGGCGAGACCTCGGTTTTAAAAATTAAAACTGAACTCGGGATCACTTCCGGCGCTGTTCATATGGCCTTGGGCTGGCTTATGCGGGAAGATAAAATTGAGTTTGAATTCGGTTCAGGATATCCGGTTGTACGGCTGAAAAGAGAAAAGAGTGAAATAGTTTGATGCAAATTCGATTTTAAGTTCCATTCATGAAACCCCACTACTATAAAGCAAAGACAAAAAAAAATCAGCACAATAAAACATCGCTAGGATTTGCTCTCTCCGGACTTTCCATTGTTCTGGTTGCTTGTTTATCCTTTCCACAAATGACCGGCAAGTTCGGCCTGCAGTTATCCCTTATGTTTCAGCAATTTTCCGGTTGGGCTAGTTTATTGCTGCCAATTTATTTGGGATGGCTGGGTTTTAATTTAATTTTTAAAAAGGATCCCGTAATTTTTGGGCGGTCTATCCTTTTCTTTGTTTTCTTTCTTTTTTCCAGTTGCTTATTTTCGCTGTTTCATACCGGTAGCGCGCATTCTCCCGGCGGGCATGGCGGTTGGGTGGGAGATCAGATTTCGTTGCTTTTAATCCATCAGTTTGGGGCGTTTTTGGTGTTTTTAATAGCCATAAGCGCGCTTTTTGTGTCTGGGTCATTGTTGGCAGGACTCTCTCCCTTGGTTTTACTGCATTCCTTTCAAGAAAAAATTCGCCTTGATATTGAAACTTGGCGGTCGGAACGAAAAAAAATGCAGGAAAAAACAGTTTTAAAAAAGAAGCTGGACCAATCAATCGAACTGCAGCCTTTGTCCCCAGGAAACGTTCCTAGACCCAAACCCAATATCCAAACTTCCGACCCCACGCTCTTAGAGGATTTGGGTCCTCGTCCGTTAAAACTGAAATCTGCGGCTAAACCGCAAATGCCGGCCTCTCCGGTAATTGCTAAAAATGAGTCAAAGGCAACTCTTGATTCGGTGAACTCAAGGGTTATGCAAGCTGATAATGGCGAAAGATATTTATCGCCGGTAACAGCCGCGCCAACAATAAATTATGAGCTTTATCAATTGCCCTCGCCGGATTTGCTCCAAATATTGCCGCAAAACGTTCAAAAATTGAGCAAAGACGAACTCTATGCGAACGGCAATCTATTGGAAAAGACGCTGGAACAATTCAGCGTAAAAGCCAAAGTGATCGATATTCATCCGGGCCCTGTGATTACGCGCTATGACTTAACCCCGGACCCGGGGGTGAGAGTGCAGTCCATTGAAGGCTTATCCAATGACATTGCGCTGGCCATGAAAGCGCGTTCATTGCGAGTGTTGGCGCCGGTTCCCGGCAAAGCAGCGGTGGGCATTGAGATTTCTAATCCCAATCCTGTTACTGTTTTCCTTAAAGAAATTGTGCAGTCCGCAAATTTTCAAAATAATAAAAAGGAGCTTCCCTTTGGCATGGGAAAAACTACGGAAGGAGAAGTTCTGGTTTCAGACCTTGCCAGCATGCCTCATTTGCTCATTGCCGGGGCAACTGGGTCTGGAAAGTCCGTGGGCATACATGCTTTAATTTTATCCATCCTGTTTCGGTTTCGTCCCGACGAAGTGAAACTGGTGTTGATCGACCCCAAACGTTTGGAGTTGCCGGTTTATGACGGCATTCCCCACTTGTACGATCCGGCGGTACCGGCGGAGGAAGTAAAAGCGATTACCCAACCTAAGCTTGTGGTGTTAACGCTTAAAAAATTAGTGGAAGTGATGGAGGATCGGTATAAAAATTTTGCCAAGTTAAGCGTGCGCAATATTCAAGGATACAATGAACGCGCGCCGTCTAAAAATTTGCCTAAGGTACCCTACGTCGTGGTGGTGATTGACGAGCTGGCAGACTTGATGGTGGTGGCCGGCAAAGAAATAGAAGATTTAATTCAAAGGTTGGCCCAGATGGCCCGCGCTGTCGGCATCCATTTGGTGCTGGCCACCCAGCGTCCATCGGTAGACGTTATTACAGGGGTAATTAAAGCTAACTTGCCGTCCCGAGTCGCATTTCAAGTGTTGTCGCGCACGGACTCTAGGGTGATCCTTGACTCTCAAGGCGCGGAGTCTTTACTCGGACGAGGGGACATGCTGTTTTTGGCAACCAGCGCTCCTAAACCTGTGCGCGCGCAAGCTGCTTTTGTCTCCGAACAAGATGTCAGCGACGTGGTGCAATTTATAAAAAATCAAAATTTTAAGCCGGATTATCAAATTATACAACCGGAGGGAATGGGCAATTCCGTAGTGGACAATGAAGACAACTATGAGTTAATGGTGCGCGCCGCGCAAGTTGTTTTAGACGCGGAAAAAGTTTCCGGCGATTTGTTAAGGGCGGACAAAGAAATTGGTTCAAAATATGATTTAGCGTTAAGTTTGCTCAAAAAGCGGGGTTTTATTGAAAAGCCTCGCGATACCAACCGCTGGAAAATATACTTTGATAAGTTGGAAGAGTTCCTGGCGCAAGCTAAAAGATGAGGATATTTCGCTCGTTCCCAATTTTTTTCGCGCTTTTTTTTTATTTTTTCGCGCCGGGCTGGGCGATAAGCGTTGAAGAGCTACAGGAAAAAATATTAAAATCTGAAGCAGAGTTAAAAGGCTTACAGTTTAATTATGTGCAGGAAATGCGCTCAGATCTTACGCCGGAAATTTCAATGTCTTCGGGTACGGCGTATATCGTAAAACCTAAAAGTTTGCGGATTGAGCAGGTTAGTCCGGAACCTCAAACTATAGTTACGAGCGGAAAATATCTGTATATTTATACCCCGCGGTTTGGGCAAGTGCTTAGGAATTCTTGGAAACAATGGGTTTCTAAAAATATTTTTTTCCCCGGTTTAGTTGGGTTTTCCAATACTTTGATCGAACTTAAAAAAAAATATGTTTGGAGCGTAATAGAAGAAAGCAATATTAAAGACGAACAAGTTATTCGAGTCAGGCTAACAGAGCGCGCGTCTAGTGGCCAGGCTCAAACTTTAGATATGTGGGTGGGGGCGACAGATTTTATTCCACGAAAAACAGAATTTATTATAGGCACCCTAAAAGTGGTCACGACCTTAAGCCAACTCGAATTAAACCCGAAACTTGATGAAAGCTTATTTAATTTTAAACAGCCGGGTAATGCGCGGCTAATAAAAATGCCTTAAAGGCTTGTTCTATGGATAAGAAAGTTAATGAACTATTAAAGTATAAACGACAACAAAACCGGTTTTCCTTGCAGGCGGTTCACCAGGAAACCAGGATTTCCATGATTTATTTAGAGGCTTTGGAAGCCGGGCGCTGGGAGGTGTTTCCAGCGGAAGTTTATTTAATTGGTTTTTTGCGTAAGTACGCCTCTTACCTAGGGTTAGACGCGGAAGAAATGGCGCGTTTATATAAAAGTGAATTAGCGGTGGTTCGCGAAAAAGTTGTGGAAGACGCTAAAAAAGAGGCTGTTTATAAACAGGTGGAAGAATCGCAATCCCTTTATCGCGGCGTTGTGTTGAGTTTGTTCATTATGGTTTTTGCGGGATGGTGGGTTTATGCGGTGTTTTTAACGGATAGGGGGGACACTTATCAACATGCGGTGCTAAAGGCGAAAAAGAAATTAGACCGATCCGTAGTCCTGCAGGGAAGGCTGTTCAACTTAGAAATCAAAAGCGTAAAAAAAGTATGGTTACGCATTGAAAGAGATAAAAATCTAACCTATGAAGGCTATTTAATGCCGGGCGTTCCGCGCGCCTTAAAAGCCGAAGAATATATTAAAATCAAAGCGGATCGTCCAGATGAGATACAATTGGTCCTAAACGCGCGCAAGATTAATTCAAAAATAACTTTACAGGAATCGGGCGACTTCTATATTGATCATCACACCTTTAATAATCCCGCCCTCTTCATCGATCACGAGTAAGCGGGCCAAAAAAATATGAACCTTCCCAATAAACTGGTGGTTTGCCGGTTGGCGCTCGTTCCGGTATTCCTTATTTTTACTGTTATTGACACGGTTGAAACCCGCATCTTTGCGCTGGTGATTTTTATCGTGGCCAGCCTAACAGATTTTTATGACGGTTACTTTGCCCGAAAATATGGCGAAATCACAAACTTTGGTAAACTGATGGACCCGCTGGCCGATAAATTTTTAATTTCTGCAGCGCTTATTTGTTTCGTGGGTATGAACGAACTGCGCGTGCCGGCTTGGATGGTGGTTTTAGTGATTGGACGGGAATTTTTAATCACCGGATTTAGGCTCCTTGCTTTGACCCGGGGGGAAGTTATTTCCGCCGACCGATTGGGAAAATTTAAAACTACTTCTCAAATTACCGCCATCGTTTGGATATTGATCGTTTTGTGCGTCAACTCTTATCTCCACCGCTATTATTTTTTGGAGCCTCAAGACCTGCTTAATTATTCCGGTTGGTATTACTGGAGCGGAAATTTTCTTATTTGGTCTTCTTATTGGATGGTGTTCATCGCCACTATTTTTACCCTCCTGTCCGGATTTCAATTTTATTACCGAAACCGGAAACTCATTGCCGAAGAATCGCATAGTTGAATAGAGTTTCTATGCCTGACTCTTTTTTGAGTAAAGCGTACACCCTATTTTGTCGGGCAACAGCTACGGGTTTGGGCGTTGGGTCCCTGCCGGACGTCCTGCTTAAAAATGGCGCGCTCTCAAAATATTTTCCGGCGCGTTGGACCGGCGCTGGTTTTTTAGGCTCTTGCGAGGGGCTCCTCTTTTTGGTAAGTCATGAAAACTTGCAAAGCAGGTGGGATTTTTTGGGGTTGGGATTATTCACAATTTTTTCCTGCCTTGTGTCTGACCGCGCCGAAAAGTTTTATAAAGTGAAAGACGAAACTAGAATCGTCATTGATGAGATCGCGGGACTTTTATGGGCTTTTCTTTTTGTGCCGTTAGACGTAATCCCTGCGCACGCCCGGTGGGCGGTTTATATTGTTGGTTTTGCGCTTTTTCGTCTATTTGACGTTTTAAAATGGCCATTTAAAGAAGTGCAGAATATTAGGGGGGGGGTGGGAATTGTCTTTGATGACGTATTTGCCGGTCTCTTAGCCAATCTAATTCTTCAAATTGGGGTGAGGTTTGCATTAAAACTGTAATAACGGGTTGTCTATTTTTGGTCTTGTTGTCTGCTTGTGTTAAGAACCCCATAACCGGCAAAAGAGAATTTCACATGATTTCCACTAAAGCTGAAATGCGGCTGGGGAAGGATTCGCGGGACCAAATTGTCAAAGAGTATGGTTTATACATTAACCCGCCGGTTCAATCTTACATCAACGAAGTGGGTTACAAAGTGGCAAAGGTCGCGGAACGCCAAGAAATCACCTATGAATTCGTGATCTTAGACACCCCTTTGGTCAACGCGTTTGCTGTTCCGGGCACGGTCTTTATTACTCGCGGCATTTTGGAACTTATTGATGATGAAGCGGAATTGGCCGCGGTGATCGGCCACGAGTTGGGGCACATCACCGGGTTCCATGCGGTAAAGATGCTGCAAAAAGCGTTCGGCTATCAGTTCTTGTCCACCTTTGCCACAATTGCGGTGGCGCTATACGGGCCCAGGGTAGACGATGCTCGGGCTTATGGAGTATTAAATCAAGCTACGAACCTTGTGGCCGCTGGATTTTTAAGCGGGTATGGCCGAGATTTTGAACTGGAGGCTGACCGCACGGGTTTGCGTTACGCGGTGTTGTCGGGCTATGACCCTGAGGCAATGATTTCTTTTTTTAGAAGGATGGATTGTCTGCATGATGAGGAGGCCACTGGAATTGGAATTTTCTTGCGCACACACCCGGAAACACAAAATCGAATTGCGCAAGTTCGTCGAATTTTAGAGTTGGACCCTGATCTGTCTGCTCGTCCGCGCAAAACCGCTTACGAACGGAAGTCGCAAAAAGAGTTTTATAAGGTGTTGCGCTCCACTACCGCTCAGTTCGTGGACCACTTTGAACGTTATCAGGAAATTATCAAGTCTATGCCTAAAAGCGACAGTTTACATTTAGGAAAGATAGAGGCGCAGAGCTATTTAGACCCTGACCATCAGGTGCGCTTAAAAGTTCCGCAAAGGTGGAAGTTGA
>JAHFBY010000119.1 GCA_023249835.1 Elusimicrobiota bacterium
GGCCTTTGATGTATTCAATTTCACCTTTTAATTTTGCAATTTCTTCTTTTTTTACGCTTATCCCCGCCTTTTTTTCTTCAATGACTTTGCTCAGTTCCACTCTGGCTTTCTCAGTGTCCGGATAAGACTCAAATATTTTATGCATATCCACATAGGCTATTGCCGAGGCTTTACCGAATCCTTCCAATGGAATTTCAATGGCGCGCAGGGTTAAAATCAAAGGGTGTAGCGCAAAAGAGCTTAGCGTAAAAACTAGAGTAAAGAATATCTTCGGTGTTTTACGGTTGGGTATTTGGCGCATTAAGAGGGGCCCCCTTGAATCGAGTTATGCAGCATACGTTTGTTTTTAAAATAAATTTCCTAAAGTGAAGTGTATTTGACTTAAATCTTCTCCTGCCCTATGGTTTAGTCCATAGCCCCAATCTAAACGAATAGGAAATACCGGCGTTGTAATCCTCATCCCAAATCCGACGGAAGATTTAAGCAGTCGATCGTTTTGGCTTTCCACCGCGCTTTGCCCAACTTTCAAAAGGATGTCTTGTGAACTGCGCCAGGCGCCCCCTAAATCTGCGAACAAAACAATTTGCAAGATGCGGCGTTTATTTTCCACATAAAGGGGAATTTTATACTCTGCGTTCATGACCGTGAACACGCGTCCGCCCTCTAAAGGTCCAATTTCTCCCCGCGACTGATATCCGCGGATGGAATCCGCGCCGCCAACGAAAAACCTTTCGGATAGCGGTACAGTGTCAGATGGTTTGTATTCCTGCGCAGCGCCGTATCGTCCATTAACCGAAATCACGAAAGGGTAATTCCCAATACGAAAAAGGGTGTAAAACCAACTGGTGTTATAAGTCGATTTTACTAGATGGGTGTCCCCTTGTAAAATGGGTCCGCCCGAGGTTTGGATTAAGAGCGAGTTCCGGCTGCCGCGGGTAGCGTCAAAATAGTAGTCGCGGCTGTCGCGCACAAGCTCGGTTGAAAATGCAGAATTGATGCTTTCTTCTTCTTTAATCAAACCGCTTAACTGATAAAAGGGCCGGATGTTATCAATTTTCACATTGCTGAAATTGTACGAAAGTATCAGAGAATAAATTTCGGAAAATCGAGGTCCAACCCGCAGTCCGCCGCCCCTTCTGGTTTCCGTATAGTCGGGACTTGAATCCGCGTCAAACAACCGCTCGCGGATGGTGTTAAATACATCTAAGCCAAGCGAAACGGGCCGGTTGAGTATCCAGGGTTCGGTCCAGCTAATTTCATAGTTTTGTCTGCGGGAGCCAAATTCCCATAAAATGTTGGCGCGTTGGGCTAAGCCGAATAGGTTGGAGTGGGCCAACTGCATTTGCCCAACCAACCCGTCGGTAGAAGAAAACCCAGCGCCGGCGGACAAACTGCCCGGCTTGCCTTCGACAATTTCCATAATTAAATCCGCTTTGTCCGGATCGCGGGCGGGCTGGATGTCGGGTTTAACATCGTCAATAAACCCTAAATTGAATATTTTTTCTTGGCTTTTACGCAGTTTGGATGAAGAGAACGGGTCTCCGGGTTTTAATAAAATTTCCCTGCGAAACACTTTTTCTTTTGTTTTTTTATAGCCTTCAATAAAGATGCGGTCAATATAAACGATTGATCCTTCATCCACAAAAAAGTTATAGTTGATTTTGTTGTTTTCTTTGTCTTCGATCTCTTGGGGTTCGATGCGCGAGTAAAGATAGCCTTTTTCCAGGTAGATTTCGCGCAGGTTTTGGAGCGTTGCGTCGTACTTTTCCTGATTGTACAGCTTTCCCTGCTTCATCTCCACGGATTTTTTAAGTTCCGCTTCAGTGTAAACAGTGTTTCCGGAAAAGGTAAACGTTCCAATTAGGTAGCGCGATCCTTCAATGACCGGAATGCTCAGCGTCATGCGCGTTCGTTCCGGGTTATATTCAATCAGGGTTTTCTCTGTCTGCGCTTTGGCGTAACCGTTGTTTTTATAGAAAGCGATCAAATCTTGTAAGTCTTTATCCAGTTTTTCGGAATTAAACACTTTTTTGCGCTTAGTTTTAATTAAACGCCTTAATTTGGATTGACTGAACGCTTTCACTCCATCGAAGTTGATTTTATCTATGAGGACGCGGTTCCCTTCTTTGATCACGAAGTTAATGTCCACCGTGTTTAGAGCGTCCTCAAACGTGGTAAAGGGTTCAACTTTTGCGTCCGGATAACCTTTTTCACTGTAGCTGCTTAATATTTTACGCACGTCATTTTGCAGTTTTACGCGATCAAAGCCGTCCTGTTTTTTTAAGGAAATATCATCTTTCATCCTTCCTTTACGGATTTTTTTGTTGCCGGTAAAGTCAATGCGCTTGATCATTGGGCGCTCTTTGACTTTAAACACTACTCGAACGCCCGTGGGCAAGTCCACTGTTTTAACTTCGGCGTCCTCAAAGTTTCCGGACGCGAGGATGGATTGAATGTCCTCGCGCAGAGCTGTTTCCGAATAAAAGTCTTTAGGACGCGTTTTAATGAGTTCACGGATGACGCGGTCCTTAAAATTTTTATTGCCTTCAATACGAATTTCACGAACAATTTTAAGCTTTGAACTTTCCGCCGCGACTAGGGGCGCGGGCAAGAGTGAAAGCAAAAAACTAAAGACCGCTAATAGCGGGATCGCGCGTTTATGAAAAGATTTTTTTTCGATGGTAATAGCCGATAAATGAATAAATTTTAATGCAGTTCATTCTATCAAAATCAATCGATAAGTACAATTTACAAAGTTTTTTTTAACCCGGGAGCCCAATTAAATGAAAATTTTATTTTTGACATTTATGAAGATTATTGTTATAATAATTAAAGTTAGTTTTACAAAGATCCTTCACCAAAGGTCTTTTTTCCTCTCCGTCCACGAGAGGGAATTGTTCTGTCAGTTGGGGTGACAGTCAATTCTGGGATTTCCGTGGACGTGGACCAGTTTGATCTGTCACCCCTTACTTTTCCTTCCTTTTGACTATTTAGCCTTTGATTTCTTGTTAGATTTAAACAGCGTTCTGAAATCAGATGGATCAAAACGATACCTTCCTTGTAATCCTACTTTACTTTCGGGATCTCGTCCTAAGTTTTCTTTGGAATCCAGCTCGGTGGAACCATAAAGCCAAAGCCCTTTATAGAAAGGGTAGCGGAGTTGAAGCTGGTGTACCAAGTCCGCTTTATCGTTAATCTTGTCCAACGTGGCTTTGTAGCCCACGCCCAGTCGCGCGCCAATGGTCTTTTCCAAGAGTATGGACTGGCCGATCAAGGGGTCCAGGGCGGTGGCTACTGTGCCGCGAACCTCATCCGTGCGCCCAGTTGTTTCTTCATGCGCAATTTCGATTTGGTCCACAATTCCTGTACGCTGCAAAATAGAGCGCGCGAGCGGCGTGGCCAATTGGGAGTCTAGAAGTTTGGCAATGCCCTGGCGAAGCTGTACGTCTCTTTCCTCGGTAGGCAGGCCGTCTAGGTTGACCAATAGTCCGGCACGGGTAGCCACGCGTTCTGATGAGAGATTGGGATCTTGCGTGGATCGGAAGGTTAATTTTTTAGAGTCAAAGTCTTTGCTCAATGGGGTGCGGTCTAATTGGAGCGTAATAGTGTCCGGTATTTTTTCGCCGGTTTGAGGAGAAACAACAAAACTGTTTTGTTCCGCCCGGAGTTGGAGGTAGGCCACAATGTTCCCGCTGCCCACGGTTATTGTGGGTTTTTCAATGGAAAACGTGGGCGGGCGGACGATTTCAAGGGTGGCCTCATTTAAATTGAACTTTGAGCCATAAACAGTGAGCGTTCCCTGATTAGAATCTACTTTTCCATTTGCCGTCAAGTTTCCAGCTTTTCCTTGAATTTGAATTTTACCATTGATTTCAATATGGGCCAGATCGTTTTGGAACGTGGTTTTTTTGCCTGTAATGAAAGTCAAATCATAGCGGCAATTGTTTAAGAAACTTTGCTGTGGTCCACCCCGACGTTCTGGGGGTGGATATGAAAAAAGGGTGTCCGCCAACTCAATTTGACCCGAAATTTTTGGTTCGGAACGCGGCCCGGTGATTTTAATCACGAATTTAGGCTGGCCTTTAGAAGGGCTGGCAGGTATTCCAAAATGTTCTGGTTCCGCAGGCATTTCCGCAACTTGGATAGGCACTCCAATTTTTCCAAGAGTTTGCAGCGTGAGGTCGAAATCGTCAAAACTAATTTCTCCTTGATCTATCCGGCTCATAAAGGAACCCGAGACTTGCAGATTCCCTTTGCCAACCTGCGCCCTGGCTTCATTGATATTAATCCGGTTGGATTGAACATTTAAAGATAGTTCCATACCCTTGGCTTTTTTACCCAAATAACGCGAGTCGGCTTCCCCGTTTTTAAGTTCAATTTTGCCGCTAATGAGGGGCTGTTCCGGACGGCCGGTTAAATGCAGGCTTGCGTTCAAATTTCCTTTCGTGTTCTTGATCAAATCGGATTCCAAATAGTTGAGGATGGCAAAACTACAGTTGCCAAGTTCTGCGGTTAGGTTGAGGCGGGGATTTTTATTTTGAACCGCGCCCCATTTAACGGGAAGCGTTCCCTTGGCTTTTACGATGTATAAATCTTTTTTTTCCGCATAGAGAGCAGGCAAGGCGAGCAGGCCGTCTTCCCACTCAAACTTTGCATTGATCGCGTCGTAGGGTATTTGGTCCAATAAACCGTTTCGAAACGATAAACGCCCATCAATTTTTGATTTGTTTTCGTTGGAGCGTCCAAATACTTCCATATCCGCGACGCCGGTGATGGGGATCTGAATTTCTAAAATACTGCTCATTAGGCCAGCGTCAATATCATTGCCTTGAATATGAAAGGATGGTTTTTCCGGGGAGATTTCTCCGTCTACTAGAAAGATGCGCTGCCCGGACTGGTTCATGATGGAGAGATTTTCAAAGTTTAAACTGGGCAGGCGGTTGAAGTTAATTTTTCCTTGAATCAAACTTTTATTGGCCAAGGGATAAAAAGTCAATATTTTATTTTCATAACTTAGTTTTATAGTCGTGGGGCTCAGTTCGGAGTGGTTGATGATGCATTCATTTAATTTAAACTGTCCCTGATAAAGGGTGAGCGGCTTAGACGCTGCGCCGGAGTTGTCATTTTTTTGCCAGGATCCTTCCAACACTCCGTTCCCCACGCTAAAAACCGGACCAACCTTAATGTTGGCAAAATCCAAGGCCAGCTTATAAGATCCCTCTTTCCAACCTTTTTGAGGCAGGATAACGCTTTGATCCATGACGCTGAAGCGCCAAGAGCCTTTTCTTCCCATAAATTTTAATCCGCTTACTTCCAGTTCATTTTCTTTTAATAGGGCTTTACCTTCCCAAGAATCAAAATTGATATTGCCCAACTGCCCTGATTCTCCAGTGAACTCTCCGCGGATAATGGGGCTGTCCCATTCCCCTTCAAGCACTATACGTCCATTGAGGTGGCTATCTAAAAGCGTAACTCCTAGTGGGATCATAAAAATATTGGAGTGGACGTGTTTGAGAGCGCTTTCAAACCGCATTTCTTTGGATTTAATATTGGCCTGGCCTAGTAATGAGCAATCAGCGCCGTCCTCATTATGCATATTGAGGGAAATTTTTTTTATTATGCCTTTTGTGATGGAAAGAGACCCCTCGCCGGTAAAATTGTGGGTTGGTTTTTGTAGTAGAGAAAACTCTTCCGGCGCGCGTAGTTTTAAATCAGTGAATTGAGTTTCTAAATCGTATTGGGGTTCTTCCCAAGGTCCGGATAGTTGTCCAGTCAACTTAATTATACCCTCTATGGGCCATTCTTTGGCGCCAAAAAATTTTTTCCAAAGGTCGGTGTGGTTTCCCGCAGAATACCACTTTCCAACTAATTGAGGAGGTTTTGTCTCCTGGCCAAAGAACATCATTGCCTCTCCTTTAAAAAATTCTCCCCAACGCAGGTCTTCCCAACCCAGAGAGTTTTTCGTCAATTTTATTTGACCCGCGAGATTTCCAGCGTTTAATTGATTAACAGTAAACGGGCGGGACTCAAAGTTTAACGTAATGGAGGGATCAGGCGAAAAAATTAATTGACCATGAGCGGATAAGACGCCGTTGATGAAATTGCCGTTGACTTTAAATTTATCAACGGTTCCAATTAACTTTAAAGGATTTTTTTGGCTGTTTTGTTTAGACTGGGCGTTAGCCTGTAGCAATCCTCCATTC
>JAHFBY010000120.1:0-5120 GCA_023249835.1 Elusimicrobiota bacterium
GCTTTAAACTTCTATAATATTCCCAGCTCGGCGGCTACTGTTGCATCTACGCAAACTTTTACTGCCATCATTTCGGTAAACAGCTTTAACATTTATACAACCAGCGCCCTGGTCGTGATCAACTCTAACGGTAACCCCGACAACACCCAAATCGCAATTTCTACCGGATTAGGTTCCGACTTTAACGTTACCCTCTCTTCCATTGGCAAAACCTCCGGACCCCAAACTTCGCTGCTCATCAGTAACTTGAGCATCAACACCACCTACAGTTTGCAAGCCGGCGTCTTAAATATTAACAACTCCACCGCGGCAATTACGGTCACTAACTCTACTGTCACCTTGTCCGTTGTTCCCACACTTACGAGCTTTGTGCTTTATAGCGCCAGCGCTTCTCTTACCTTAGGATTAAACTCTAACCCCTCGGGGACTATTTTGGAAATATCAACTGAGAACTTCACCACTTCTGTTTCTTCTTCCGGCAGGGTCACCAATTTGTCTTTGTTCAACTTAACTCCTAACACGACGTACCTGTTTTATGCTCGTTCAGTTAACCACAACGGCGCGCTTTCTGCCGGCGTCTTCTTGGCGTCTACCGCCACTTTGTGCGCAGTTCCACTCAACGCTCAATTTTTGGCCGTAAATCGTACGAGTATGACCGTATCCTGGACCAGCAATCAAAATTCAACTGATACCTTATATCAGGTTCAATTCTCCACAGCGTCAGATTTTTCGCTAGTTCAACTTTCTTCTTCGCTAATAAACTTGACTACTGCCACCGGCACATCGCTGTATGAGGGATCCACTTACTATGTGCGGATACGCGCGCAAAATCGCTTTGATTTGTTTAGTTCTTTTTCCGCCAGCATTTCTTCGCTCACTTCCTTTGGCGTGTTAGGTTCCACGGGCGTTCCCGTGTCTGCGACCCTCTATAATAACCAAAGAAAATTTGTTCGCGCTACAAACGGAGACCTTTATTTCGTTTATAATAAAATTTATGGAGGTAAAAATAGGCTATTTTTAGCGCGATCCACTGACAATGGAGTTTCTTGGGCAGACACGACCAGCTCTCCGATTGAAACCGCAGGATCTGTTGGTGGAGGATACAACCAGGAAAATCCGGCTTTGGCAATAGATTCTGGCGATGTCTTACACTTGATTTGGCCGGGCTTGAACAATGTTTTAGACACTACAGGCGGGGTTGAACAAAAAATTGTTTACTCTTCGGCAGCTGTTCCGGGAACCGCTTGGTCAACCTATGTGAAAATTCCCGCCAACTCCTATGAAGGTGGCGAAGCCTATGGACCATCCATTGCTGTAGATATTCGTAACGGTTTACATATTGTTTGGGCAGGCCAGAACAATGGCTCAGAAAACGGCAGGGTACGTTATTCATCGCGCGCTAGCGACAGTTTTAACTGGACTCCCTATATAGATATTGCGTACAATTCTGCGGATACTATTTTTCCCTCCTTAGCGATAGATAGCAACAATGTTTTACATGTAGTTGCTTTAAAAAGAACCGGTGCAGGTTCAGGTGAATATGACGCCATTGTTTATTCTTCTCGTTCTATTAATAGCGGTAGTTGGAGCGTTTGGCAGAACGTTGCAAACATATCCGGCAGGCGTCAGGGTGATGCGCCCTCTATCGCCATTGACTCTTTAAATAATCTGCACGTAGTGTGGCATGGCCATGACGACACTTATACCAATCATTACCAAATCAAATACTCTTCCCGTTATTCTACCGGAGTGAACTGGTCTGCTTGGACCAATATTCAACCGCTGGCCAACAATGTTCAGCAAGATCCGGCCATTTCTATTGATAATAGCAACAATCTTTATGTGATTTGGCGTGGTAGCGATCCTACTCATCCAATCAGCAATATAAAATACTCTAAATATAATGGAAGTTCTTGGAGCAGTTGGGTTAACCTCACTAACTCTGATTATGACCAAATTAATCCCGGGATTCGTTGGGCGGGTTGGAATAATCGCAGCGGTTACTTGGACATGGCTTGGACAGGACAAGTGGGTTCTAATTATCAGATTCGTTTTCAAAGCGACCAAAGCGTTTTGATGAGCGCGGGCTTTACTGACAATACATTGCCCACTTCAGTTGTTTTGCAACCTGTTCATGGATCTATTGCGACTTCTCTGTTAACGGTTAGCGGCACAGCCGTTGACAATGGTGCAGTGCAGTCAGTAGGGTTAGGTGTACGCAGGCTCTCAGACGGGATGTGGTGGAGTGGAACTGTTTTTGATTCTGTAGCGCAAGTTTATGTGAACGTTTCCAGCTTAACTTTTTCTAGCGCTGATTCCGCGGTTTGGACCTATACGGCATTAACCGGGTTAACAAGTAGTTCTTCCTATTATATCGTTTCTTGTGCCACAGACTCCTATGGCAATGTAGAATCTGCTTCTGAGCAGTCCGTTGGTTCAAGCACTTTTACATTTGATAACATTGCGCCCAGCCAAATCACAAGCCTTATCGCTTATCAAAACGGATCGGCTAATAACGTGCAGTTAGAGTGGATGTCGCCGGGGGATGACTCCACCACCGGAACCTTGCCCGTGGGCAGCGCCTACAAAATTCAATATTCTTCAACTAACCCTAATATTTCCTGGTCTACTGCTAACGCGCAAGTTACTATTTCTTCGAGCGGCGTAACCTATGGGGTGTATGTTTCGAGCGCCCTTGTCTTAGGGCAAGGGGAGTATTATTTCCGAATTTGGACGATAGACGATGCGGGCAACGTTTCTGCATTATCGAACCTGGCTACAGCGTACAGTTCGCCCTTTAGTTTTGAAATAGTGGACGGAACCGGCACTATCCAAGGCGAGTACGCGGCCATGGCCATTGACAAAGACGGGAACCTGCACGCGGCTTATCGCGACGGTACAAACTTGGATTTACGCTACGCGAAACGAACAGGCTCTGCTTGGAGCGTTCCGCAAACTTTGGACTCTGCCGGTAGCGTTGGGTGGTTTGTTTCCATTGCCATTGACAGCTTGGGCAACCCACATATTTCTTATCACAACAATTCCAATAGCAATCTCAAATATACCTATTACACCGGCTCCGTTTGGAACACTTCTGCGGTGGACAATATTAGCGGAAATCAAACTTCAATTGCGTTGGACGGTTTAAATCATCCGCATATCTCTTACTATGACGGGACCAACGTTACCTTAAAATATGCCAACTATAATGGCGTGTCCTGGTCAACAACGACTATTGATCCCGGACCCAGCGTAGGGGCAATGAGTTCCATTGCCTTAGACGCTCTTGGCCGACCGCGCATTGTTTATTATGATTCAACCAACTCTGACCTTAAATATGCGGAATATAACGGGACGGTTTGGTCCACGAGCACAATTGACGCGACCAATAACGTTGGCGAAATGCCGGCAATAGCGATTGACGGTTCAGATAATGTGCATGTGGTCTATCGCTATTTTAGCGGAGCCAGTCCCAGATACGCAAAGTATAACGGTTCAAGTTGGAGCGTACAAACAGTAGACTCCGGTGACCGCGGTTGGTACAACTCCATTGCGTTGGATGGGTTAGGAAATCCCCACATCGCATATTATGACGACGTTGATTTTAATTTAAAGTACGCGTCCTATAACGGCGTTTCTTGGTCAACGACCACGGTTGATTCGAGCGGCAACACGGGCCAATATACCGCCCTGGCAATTGACGGGTCGGGAGATGTCCATATTGCCTATTATAATGTCAGTACGGGAAACCTGAACGTTGCTCATTGGGTGGGAGCGGGACTAAATGCGCCAATGGGCGGAAACGCGCACGGTAAAGTGCAGGGCCCAACCAATTTTAAGGCAGACTCAGCGGATGTTTTAAGCGCCACAATCACTTGGCGCTGGACCGCAAACTCAACCAACGCGGACGGATACCGAGTCTATTATGCAAGCGGATCCGGAGTAGCTTCTAATTTCAGTTTAGGCGCAGGTTCGGGAACTCTTAGCGGCAACGCTGTCAATAGTTGGATGCAAACGGGCATGACTCCCAACACCAGCTATCAGGCGTATGTGGTAGCGGTGAACAAGGGCGGCGTGGTTAGTTCTTCGGGCGCGTTGAAAATTACGCTCGCTGCCCCGCCGGCGCTTTCCAGCTTTACAGCCGTATATATCACCAGCCTCACTTATAGTTGGTTAGCCAACAGCAACCCATCCGGAACGCTTTATCAAGTTGAATCCTCCACTAATTCCGGTTTTGTGTCTGCGACCACTTCCCCGTTTATTACCGCTTTATCTACTTCGGTTTTGGGGTTATCCGCTAACGCTACGTACTGGTTAAGAGTAAGGGCAAAAAATGATGACGGAATTTTTAGCGCTTATGATACTGCCAGCGCCACTCCCACTTTAACTTCCACGCCTTCGGTAAACGGGTATCAGCTATTTTATTCAAGCGTAGTTGTCTATTTGGGTTCAAACACCAACCCTGCGGGCACTATCTTGCAAATATCCACACAGAATTTTACCGTAGCCAACACTTCCGCGGTATACTCTCAAGGTTTAATAACCACTGCCACCTTGTCTGGACTCGTAGCGAATACGACTTATTCTGTTTGGGCGCGCTCTCTTAACAGCAACGCCTTGCCCGGAGACAGCATAGCCGTGTTCATAGGTTCAGCTACGCTTGCGAACGTTCCTGGATCTGGGAGCTTCTTGGCAATCAGCGCTTCTTCCATTACCCTGGCATGGACTGCGAACTCCAATCCTTTGACCCCGCCCACGAGCTATGAGATGCAGCTTTCTTCCAGTTCGGATTTTGCGGGAATTGTGACCGGTTCCGTCACTTACCAACTGTTGGCCTCGAGCAGCGCGTTGTCTCCTAACAGCACCTACTTTTTGCGGGTATCGGCGTTTAATCGTAGCGGAAGCCAAAGCGGGTACAACACTACGCTCTCAACCATGAGCGCTGCCAAAGACCCTTCCGGTTCAAATTTGAGCGCAGTATACTCTTCGAGCATATCGTTAAATTGGAACGCCAACGGTAACCCGGTTTATACGGACTATGAAGTAAACTATTCCACGAGCGCAAATTTTAGCACTTACGGTTCAAGCGTAATATATAACGCGGGACTTACTCCCGGGGC
>JAHFBY010000120.1:5130-6200 GCA_023249835.1 Elusimicrobiota bacterium
TACTCCAACAGTAACCGGCTATCAGCTATTTTATTCAAGCGTTATCGTTTATTTTAATTCAAGTAGCAGTCCCGCGGGCGCGTCCATCCAAATTACAACACAGGATTTTTCTGTTTCCAATACTTCTTCCGTTTACACTCAAAGCGCCATTACCACCGCCACAATTTTTGGTCTATTGCCCAACACTACCTGCGCCGTCTGGGCGCGTTTTCTTAATAACAACGGGCTGCCCGGAGACAGCATAGTTGTGTTTCTAGACTCAGCTACGCTTGCGAACGTTCCCGGCTCAGCCAGCGTATTGGCCATTAGCGCCTCTTCCATCACTCTTGCTTGGACTGCAAACTCCAATCCTTTGACCCCGCCCACGAGCTATGAGATGCAGCTTTCTTCCAGTTCGGATTTTGCGGGAATTGTGACTGGCTCGGTCACTTACCAACTGTTGGCTTCAAGCAGCGCCTTGTCTCCTAACAGCACCTACTTTTTGCGGGTATCGGCTTTTAATCGTACCGGAGGCCAAAGCAGGTATAACACTACGTTTTCAACCATGAGCGCTGCCAAGGACCCCGCGGGTTCAAGTTTGAGCGCGGTCTACGTTTCGAGCATATCGTTAAACTGGAACGCTAACGCTAACCCAACTTATACAGATTATGAAGTGAACTATTCTACGAGCGCAAATTTTAGCACTTACGGTTCAAGCGTAATATATAACGCGGGACTTACTCCCGGGGCGACGTTGGTATCATTAATAGAAGGCACCACCTACCACTTGCGCGTTCGCGCGATTAGCGAGCTAAATCTCGCGTCCGGGTATGACTCAATTATTGCCACGCAAACTTTGATGTCTACTCCAACAGTAACCGGCTATCAGCTATTTTATTCAAGCGTTATCGTTTATTTTAATTCAAGTAGCAGTCCCGCGGGCGCGTCCATCCAAATTACAACACAGGATTTTTCTGTTTCCAACACTTCTTCCGTTTACACTCGAAGCGCCATTACCACCGCCACAATATTTGGTTTGTTGCCCAACACCACTTGCGCCGTCTGGGCGCGTTCGCTCAGCAGCAATGGCT
>JAHFBY010000473.1 GCA_023249835.1 Elusimicrobiota bacterium
GTTACTTCGGGCACGCGCACGCTCAAAGATGCGATCAACGAAGCGATGCGCGATTGGGTCACCAACGTGCGCACCACTTTCTATTGTTTAGGTTCGGTGGTGGGTCCCCATCCTTACCCGGTGATGGTACGCGATTTCCAGTCCGTGATCGGGCGCGAGGCGAGAAAGCAAATTTTGAAGTATGCGGGAAAACTGCCGAAACTGCTCGTAGCTTGCGTGGGCGGCGGGTCCAATGCCATGGGGTTGTTCCATCCGTTTTATAATGACGTTTCCGTGAAAATGATCGGCGTCGAAGCCGGCGGTTCGGGTCCGCGCAAACATGCGGCCACTGCCAGCCGCGGCAAGCCCGGCATTTTGCATGGCACGCTCTCTTATTTGCTCCAAAGTTCAGATGGACAGGTCCTGCCCACTCATTCAGTATCCGCCGGCCTGGATTATCCCGGGGTTGGGCCCGAACATTCTTTTTATAAGGATTCGGGGCGCGCCAATTATTATCCAGTGTCGGATAAAGAGGCGTTAGACGGTTTTTTAACGCTTTCTAAGACCGAAGGCATTTTGCCGGCGTTAGAGTCCGCGCACGCCATTGCTTATTTAAAGAAATGCGCCAAGAATTTTTCATCCAAAGAGGACATCGTGCTCTGCTTGTCCGGGCGCGGGGATAAAGACGTGGCCGAAGTTTATTCTATCTTGCATAAAGGGTCTAAATGAACCGATTGGAGAAAAAATTGCAGGAGGTGAAAGAATCCAAGCGTCGGGCTGTATCAGTTTTTTTAACCGCAGGGTTTCCTTCTTGGCAGGCTACGGAAAAGTTGGTGCCGTTGCTTTACCAGACCGGAGTTGATTTCTTTGAAATTGGTTTTCCGTTTTCTGATCCCATTGCTGACGGAAAAGTAATTCAAGAGTCTTCTCAAATTGCGCTTGAAAACGGCGCGGATTGGAACCGGTTGCTGCTCTTTGCCCGAAAAGTCAGGGCCCAGTCTGAGGCGCCTTTGGTTTTGATGAGTTATGCAAATCCCGTTTATCAGCGCGGTTGGAAGACAGCTGCCCGGGAGTTGATGAAAGCGGGTTTTGACGGCGTGATTATTCCGGATTTGATCCCGGAGGAAGAGCCGCAGTTGCCGCGCCTGTTTCAAGAACATAATATATCTTTGATCTACTTGGTGGCCCCCACTTCTGGACCTGACCGGATCCAAAAAATTTGTCAAACGTCGAGCGGTTTTGTCTATTGTGTTTCTGTTACCGGCGTTACGGGCGCAGGTTCGGGCAACAATAGACATGATTTTGCGGGTTTTGCCAAAAGTGTAACTCAACGCTCTCCTTTACCGGTTCTCATGGGTTTTGGAGTGAACAGCCCCGAACAAATCCGCAAATATAAGAAGTGCGTAGATGGGTTTATTATCGGGTCGGCGGTCATTAAAATTCTTTTCCAAAAAAAGCCGCTACACAGTTTATGCGCGGACGTAGCGAAGTTTATCACTCCATTTATAAAGGAATCTAAAATTTCATGAAAAAAACTAACGGTCAACCGCAAACTGAGTCTGATTTGAGCCTTTGGGTCAAGTGTCCGTCCTGCGACGACATTATCTATAAGAAAGATTTAATGGAAAACTTGAAGATCTGCACCAAGTGCGGTCATTACCATCGAATGTCCGCAACCGAACGCATTGAGATGCTGGTAGATTTGAGCGTGGACAAGATGAAATTTGTTGAGTTTGACGAGGATTTGACTCCCGAAGACCCCATTGGATTTACTGATCCTTTAGCGGTATTGCCAACTCCGGGCGTCAATGAAAAGCCGGTCAGCGCCTATATGCTGAAATTGGCCAGCGAACAAAAAAAAACCGGACACCGGGACGCGATTATCTGCGGTGAAGCTGAAATCGGAGGTTACCTCGCGGTGTTAGCGGTTATGGACTTTGAATTTATGGGCGGGAGCATGGGATCGGTTGTAGGCGAAAAGGTTACCCGGGCAGTTGAACGCGCTTTGGAAAAAAAGACCCCGCTGATCATTGTTTCTTCCTCC
>JAHFBY010000121.1 GCA_023249835.1 Elusimicrobiota bacterium
GATTTTAAGGGCAATTCCGTGATTGTCAACAATCCTCAACAGGTTTTGGCTTCTAACGGGCGCATTCACAAATATATGCTTGAACTCCTTTCCTCCGCCCCCACCCCCCCACCCCCCGTCCCCTTGACAAAAATGGGGATGTCTGTTAAATTTAATATAACTTCAAAAGCAGTTTGAAGTTTTTTTGATCTTTCACAAAGAATCGATAAAGGCAAATCCCGGGAAATCGGGAGACGCAAAGCCTCCGACTTAGAAAATCGGAATCCGCCTTATCAAGCGGATACAGGACTAAATCCCCAAGTTTTGGGGGGACAAGTTGGCTGGGTTGCCGAAGCAAATAATCTTCTGGTTAAAAAAATCGAAGAACTCGCGGATGGTGTGGGAGTCTTCTGATTTTTTGGCCAAGCGAGAAAATGCGCTGCTTTAGCAACCTAACCGACTAGTCCGAGGTCAGAATGGATGGTCGGTTTTTTTGTGGCGGGTGAAAGTTAAGGCGCAGGGCGCGGAAACTCTTCATGAGTTGACATCAGGGGTTTTTTCTTTAAGATCGTAGATTTATCTCGAGGAAGCCGAGGTTTGAGAATGTCTAATGATCCAATAAGGACTCTTGAAAGATTATTTTTTAGAAAGGCATTGACCTTAGGGTTTGCTTTTCTTTTTGTGTTAACTTGCGGAGAGTTTTTGTGGTCCGCGGACAACGGAGGGCAAGTAGCACAATTTATGAGTTTTGGAGCGGGAGCACGGTCTTTAGCCATGGGCAGAGCGTTTTTTGCGGTTGCGGACGACGCCACAAGCGTTTATGCCAACCCTGCCGGCATGACCACCCTGGAGAAAAAAGAGGTTTCCGTGGGTCAGGCAACGCTTTTTGAGAACACCTCGCTGTTTACCGTCAGTTATGTGCACCCGATTAAAAGCTGGGCCTGGGGGTTCAACATGACCCAGCTTTCTTCCGGCGGGTATGAAAAAATAACCGTGGAAAAAAACTCAGTCGGCGAAATCTCAAATTTGCAGCAGGGAGGCGCTTTTACGGACGAACAAAAAGGGATGATTTTTGGGTTCGGCAAAAAAGTTTTGGACACCCTTTCGATCGGACTTTCAGTGAAATATATTTCCCGCACGCTAGACACCGCTTCCGACACTTTCATGACCATTGACGGCGGCGCTATTACCCTGCCCATGAAAAACAACCCCAACTACAAGTTTGCGTTCGGCGTACAAAACGTTTTCGGCATTAAATCCAGCGGTTCGCAAACTGACGATACCTTGCCTTTGATCGTGAAGCTGGGCAATTCTTATCGGCTCCTAAAAGACCGTATGACCATTGCTTTGGATGTTTCGCAAAACGTTTCGCGCAGCGCATCGGAATGGAACCTGGGCGCAGAGTATTGGATTTGGAAATATATCGTGTTGCGCGCAGGCGTGGAAGGAAACCCGGGTTTACGGCAATCCGGATTTGGGCTCGGGTTTAAAGTTAAAGGGATGAATTTAGATATTGGCGAGCGGCTGGCCTCTTCTGAGCTGGGCGAACCGCCAATAAATTATTCTCTTTCCTGGAAGTTCGGCAAATCTGTTTTGGTTCGCAGAGAAGACACTGCGCGCCGGCTCATTCAAGAGGGAATTGCCGCCTACTCGCAAGGAAACTTCATGTTGGGCCTGGACCGTTTAAACAACTCTTTGGACATCGATCCCACCAACAACGACGTGCGCGCTCTATCTGGAAAACTAGGAAGCGTGGTGAACGTTATGCCCTCTTCCGTGGGCGAGGACGAGGTTCCCAACATTATCCGCAAAGCGGTGTTGGACTATTTAAAAGGCGATAACAAATCCGCAATCAACTCCTTGCGTTACGCTTATTTAGAGAAAGATCCAACCAATGAAAGGTTACTGCAGTTGCTCAACAAACTTGAAAAAGAGTCGCGCGAACAGGTCACTGAACGCGTTGACCAAAGGAAGAAAGGGTTCTCCTACATTGACCAAAAACTTTATGACGCGCTCCAGTCAATTTATGATTCTAAATATGATAAATCTATTATCTTGTTACAAGAAGTTATCGATCTTGATCCGTCCAATATCGAAGCGTTAAAACGTTTAGGTTCAGCGTTCTATTTAATTGAGCAAAAGGACAAGGCAAAAGAGATTTGGCAAAGAGCTCTGGAGCTGGATCCGACGGATACTGTGATTGGTCAGTATCTGCAACAAATTCCGTAGCCATTTGCGGCGGTTTGCAGATTGACGGAGATTCCACGATGATTAGACAACTTAGAATATCTTTGAGTCCATCTTGCGCCGCGGGACATGCGCTGCTCTTTTTTGCGTTTGCCTACCTTAACTTTTGTCCTGCGCGCGCGTTTTGCGAACCCGAATCCTCTCCGCCGTCAGAAACCGAGCTGCTGGAAAAGCAGCGGGTCATGGAAAAAGACCTGGAAACGCGGGTGCAGGGAATTCTCCAAAAAGTGTTTGGACCCGAACAGTCCGAGGTTAAAGCCAGCGTCAGCCTGTCAATTTTGACCAGCGTTGCGAAGAAGTCGGGGTCGGGCGAGTTAAAGAAGAGGAAGGAAGAAAACCCATTAGGCGACACTAAGTTCATCCTTCCGGGCGTGCCCGCGCCGCGCAACGTCGCTAAAGAAAAAGAGCCGGACAACGTGGAGAAGCAAAGCGCGGCGCAGGAAGAAGTAAAACAAAAAATATCTTTTAAGATAGACGTGACGAACCGTAAAGTAATCGTTTTCTATAACGAAAAACTTAAAAATAAAGAACCTTCTGCGCGCAAGGCCGTAATGGCCATGACCAATTTGGCAGAAACGGAACTCGAGTTTATACCGGGACAATTTTTTTCGACCATTAAAAATTTTAAGGACGATTTCATGAGCGATCCCAAAAATCTTCTTTATGGGATCATGTGCTTTTTGTTCTTCCTGCTTTTGTTTTGGCTCTTCGTGCCGTTGACCAGCTTTTTCCAAAACTATATCAAAGCCATGAAAGAAAAAGGCGGCATTGAAGTTAAAATGGAGTCTTCCGGAGAAGAAAAAGGCGGCAAGGACGGCATGACTCCCGAAGAGTTGGCGGCGCAGGAAGCTTTAGAAATGGGAAAGGAAGGTGAGGACGAAATGGCAAAGAAATATGTTCCATTTGAATACATTAGCGAAGAAAATATTAAGCGCCTTTTAGGCGTGTTTCGCAAAGAGCCTCCTCAAGTTATCGCTTTGGTTTTGTCCTACTTAAAGCCTGAGCTGGTCAAATATATTTATGCGGAACTACCTTCAGACCTTTTGACTAAGGTGGCGGCAGAGTCGGGGTCTTTGCGGCAGGCCACTGAAGAGCAAGTGCGGATGGTGGACGACAGCATTAAAGCAAAAATTGATTTTCTAGTGGGTGGCGTGGACAATTTGGTCCGCATGTTGGACGAAGTGGACTATAAAACCAGAGACAACATCCTGGAATATTTAATGAACCAACGACCGCAACTATATGAAAAAGTTAGGCAGAACATTCTGATGTTTGAAGATATATTGAAGTTTCCGGACTTGGCGATGCAGACCATTATTCGCGAGTTAAAGACCGACCAGTTGGCGCGAGCGCTAAAAACTGCGGACCCGGAAATTATGAATAAATTTTTGTCAAATATGTCCCAGGGGGGGGCAGCGCTATTAAAGGAAGAAATGGAGTTCGGACGGCCTGCGCCCGAAGATTTGGTGGAACAGGAGCGGCAGCATATTTTAGATGCGGTTAAGGCGTTGGAAAAAAAAGGAACCATTCACGTGCGGGAGTTAAAAAAAATATCGATTTTTGAGTCCGAAGACGCCACTTCTCCGCTGTTGCCAAGTTTGCCGGGGGAGGACCGGCCTGCTTCGAGGTTTGCCGGGAGTCAAGAGCGGAGCCCTGAGCCCATTGGCGGCGCGGCGGCGGAAGATGCGCATGCGTATCTATCTTATGGCGAGCAATTGTATAATAATGAGAAGTATGAGGAAGCGATCCCTTATTTGCAGTATGCCCTTGGGCAGGACTCAAGCCTTTCTTCCGCCCATCAGCTTTTGGGCCATTGTTATTATGCGCTTGGTCAAGTTGCAGATTCTTTAGTTTATTATGAATATGCGCTGGCGTTAAACCCCAATGACGATAATTTAAAGGTTTGGATAGATCAGATTAAACAGAGCGTTAAGGTATAAGTCGGATCAAGGATTAAATTACTATGGATGATATAACGAAAAGATTTAAAAGCTGGCTGAACGGAGGACCAACGCAAGCTCGGTCAGGGCCGATAGAGGAGAAAAACGCGGACGTTGCGGTCCCTGACCCTAATCCGGTTGCGCCCGCCCTTTCTCCGCAAGTTTCGCCTCCTGAACCTGAGCCGGAAGCGATATTGCAATTAACTCAAGATGAAAAATTTGAATGGGAGCAGCGCGAATTTTCTCTGTTGCAGCAGCGCGAGGTTTCGGAAAAACGTTTGTTAGAGATGTCGGAAAAATTAGCCGAAACGCGCAAACGGTCCCAGGAAGAGCTGAAAAGAAAAGAGGAAGAAAAAATTAAACTTATTGCCGAGCTTTCGCTTGCAGACAGCCGCGCGCAGATAAAAATTGAAGAAGAGCACGGTAAATTCTTGCGCAGCCAAAAAGAAGCGCAAAAAGAAATCGAGGCCTTGGAAAAACAGATTCAGCATGAATCTGCGGTTTGGGCGCAAGAAATACAACAGCTTGAAAAAGAGCAGGAAGAGTTTACTAAACACGCTGAATTTCGCTTGCAAGAAAAAGAACTGGAACGAAAAAAACGGGAACAGGAACTTGAAAAAGGACTGTCCGATTTGAACGCGCGGGTTGAACAAATAGCAGTCCTAACTCAGTCGGAACAAAAACAGTGGGCCGATATGCTGCACGCGCATGACCAGGAAATCATTTCTTTGCGCAGCCAAGTGCAACTTAAAGCCTCTACCCGGAGGGCGCAAGAAGAACAGATGCAGTTTGACGTTAAACGCTTTAGCGAAGACAAGGAGTCCAAACTGCGCACGCTGGAATTGCGGCTTGACCAAGAAAGGCAAACTTGGCAGGAAAAAGGAACCACAAAAGAGGCGGAATTGCGGACTTTAAAGATAGAGCAAGAACGCAAGGAAAGCGCTTTGAAGTTTGCGTTGCGGCGCAAGGAAAATGAAATGATGGCTTCCCGCGCCAGAGCCGAAGCCATGCTGCGATCTTTGGAAGATGAAGTTAAACGTATCCGCGCGCAAAAAGAAGCGGATATGAAGAACCGCATGGAAGAAACCGAGAAAATGCGGGTCGAGTTAATGTTGTTGGAGTCCCAATATAAAGTAGATGCGGAAAAATCAGAGGCCGAACTCGTTGCTTTGGAAAAAGAAGCCGCCAACGAGATCGCGTTTTTAGAGCAAAAAATCCAGGACGAAACGCGCGCCGGAGAAAAAGCCGTAATGGTTAAGGAGTCTGAAATTCAGGCTTTAGAAGTTCAGTTTTCCATTACGCGCAAAGAGTTGGAAGCGGAGTTCATCAATAAGCGCAACGAAATTGAGCTGCATCGTCAGAAGCTTAAAGATCAATTGTCTGAGCATAACAAAGTCTCAGAGCAGGAAAAGGAAGAGTACCGCGCCAATATTGCGCGGCGTGATGAAATGATGGCCCAACTCAAACAGGAGATGGGCCGCCGAATAGAAGGCATTCGTCGTTCGCGCGATCAATTCGGCCATGCCTTAGAGCGTAAGAAGCAAGAAATGAACCACGCCTTGCAAAACATCAATGAAAAACACAGGCAAGAAAAACAAAGAATTTTGCAGGAAATCTCTAATCGCGGCAGGCTCTTGTCGGATAAGAAAGCTGAACTTTTGCGCCAGCAGTCTCAATTGCAAATGGCGCTTAAAAAACAAGAAGAGCAGTTGATCTTTGAAATTCAACCCTTAAAAAACCAAGTCTGGGATTTGCGCAATAGGCTTGAACAGGAGCGCGCTTCCCGCGAGAAAGTGATGCGGGCTAAAGAGGAAATTTACCTTAATTTTAAAAAACAGACCGAGTCCCAGGAAGAGTCGCTTTTAAATGAAATTAAAAGTTACGAGTTCAGCATTGCGGATGAGGATAAAAAAACACATTCTGAAATTGAGCGCATCAGTAACCAGTGGGAAGTGGACAAAGCCGCGCTCGACCAATCTATGGCGGAAGCGGAAGTTGAGCTGCGCCAGGTCGGTTTGGA
>JAHFBY010000122.1 GCA_023249835.1 Elusimicrobiota bacterium
GCTCGCGCTCACAAAAGCCCGCCAGGCATGCGCGCGAACTTTTCTTTGCGCGCCGCGATGCGCAGAGGTGAAAGCGCGGAAAGCTATTACATAGCCGCCAACCAGATTGCTTAACAAAGGTACCAGCCACGACCAGGTTCCCGAGCCATAGATGTGGCCCATGGCCAAACCCAAGGGCAAAGCAAAGATCAAAAATCCCAAAGCTAAACTTTCCCATACCGCAGCCGCTTTATTGTTGACCAGTTTGGGGAACAGGTTCAGTTCGCTGTGCCCGGCCTCGGACTCCCACTGCAGTAATTGTTCTTTTATTTTATTATTAACCTGAACGCGCCATTGTCCAACCTCTTGTTCTGAAAATATTCTATTTCCCATGCGCACCTGTTTGTCGGTGACGTTGCTGGATAAACCCAGCAGTTCGGTTAACGCATCCAAATGATCTATTCCAACCACCACGATCAATTGGTCCTGACCTTCCGGAAGCTGCGCAGCGATTAAGCGGACCCTTTGGGCCATAAATTTCTCTCGTAAACGGGGAATCTCGAACGATATAATACGGGTTAATTCAGCGGAATCGCCGCGCTTAAGCGCCTTCATCCAAGCTTTAGCTTGCCTGGGGTAGATTCGCGCAATTTCGTTTATCCAGAGTTCAGAAAGGTTTTTAAATAGGATCATCAAATCGTTAGGATCGGCTTCGCTGATAATTTTCTTAAACTTTTCAGAAAAAGTTCCCTTATCAATGGTTTTTATTTCATCGTTAAGCTGGCGAACCAAAGGATTGGAAATTCGTCCGCGATTGACCGGATACTTCTTTAATAATTGCTTCCATATATTTTTTGTATCGCAATCAATCGGTTCATGGGCAAACAAACTAAAACTACTGCTGACTAAATTTAGATCATACCCATCTACCCGCTGGGGCTGCTGCGTCCTCTCTAAAATGGAATACAAAGAAATCAACGGCAAATAATCTATTCCAAAAGAAAAGCCTATAGCGCTTTCTTGTCCGTTATTGCCTTCCCCGACATAAGCTATTCGGGACCATTTTCCTGATGCCAGCTTCATACTGGTAGTAAATAGGTTCGAGTCACGAAAAGTATGATATTCGCTCTTTAATGTGACGCGAACTTTACCGTGAGGGTTGTCTAAATAACCTTGGCGCAAAATCATGCCATAATCTAAGCCGTAATCCAAATTCGTAATAACGCTTCCTCTACCAATGCTAAGTTCTTGCTTAACCTTATCAGCCAACGCCAAATACTTTCTAAATCTGGGTTCAGATTTTACAAGCCTTTCGAGCACTTCACGCTGCATATCAACAACACCATATATTTCGAACGGCCTGGATTGCAGCTCTAATGATTGAAATAAATCGTAGAGTTGGTTGCTGTTTTCGATATCTAAGTTTCCAAAATTTGTTATCGGCAGAGTCCGGATCAAAGCAACTGTTTTGCGAAAGTTTTCCATCCCTTCACGCGTTCTTTGATGCTCAGCCAAACTCGTTACCACGTCGGCCAAAGAGGCTGCTTTATCAATTTGATTATTTCTTATCGAAGCTTGCAGCGTTGTTTGGATCCAATTATTTGTCTTTAACATGAAGGGATGATCTATTCCCGGCGTTAATTGAAAACCTTCAGCAACTTCCTCAAAGGAATCCAGGTCTACAAGAATATAAAAATGATCCCTATCCTGACCGTTGTCAGTTAGGCTGCGAATTCTGTCCAATAGGCTCTCAGTCGAGCTCCTAATAAGAAGGATCTCTCCTTGCGCTGTAACTTGAAATTTATTTATGACTGAGGGAAAATCTTTCGATTGAGGTAGGGACTGAGCCCTGATGAGCAGTTGAGACTCCACCGTATTTAGATGAAGGCCAATCAGCGTCACCTTAACCGAACCCAAATTAGATTGTATTTCGCCATGAGCATATTGCCGCGTTGGATCTAATTGGGCGCTTAAATTTGTAATGCTATAACTGTTCTGCAATAATTGAGTACATTCAACCAAACGCTGTTTAATGATTGGGGACTGTAAAAATCGATATTGCGCAAAGTTTAATAGATAATATTCATCCAACAGCCGTCCGCCGGCGCGAAAAAAATCAGCTTGCGCCAGCGTTTTTTTTATTGTGCTTGGCTCTATGGACAATCCCTCCGGCACATATTTAATTTGCAACTGCAACGCGTCTAAAACGCTGCGCACTAAATTCGGGTCAGCGCCTTGGGAAATGGATTTTTCAAGCAAAGGGGCAATGGCCGGGTTAAGGGGGTTATTTTCAATCATTATTCTGGCTTGGTCCAATGAATCTTGCCTGGATTTTTCCTGGCGACTAGCAGCGCTACGACGAGAATCAACGGCCTCAACGTTAACTAAGGGATTATAAACCGTGAGCATTAGGCTATAGGGAAAAAACCCGTTTGCTGTGAAGACGCTTCTGGCTGAAGGCTGGCTGGCAAACCAGGAAAAACCCACAAACAATAGCTGGATCCAACGGTTGAGCGGCGAACGCCTTACCCTTTGCCTGTCTTGCAGCAAGGATTGGGTTTCGCTATCCTGCAATGAAGGCTCTAAGCGCCTTGCGCGGGCGCGCACAATTCGGTTGTACCAGGCGCCTTTATTTACGTTCCGGTCCCAATGGAAGAAGAAGTGCACCAATGTCCAGGCGCCGCCCGCGACTAAAACCATGTTCACCGGGTTTAGTTGCAGGCTGAAAGCTAAAGTGAGGTTTAATAAAGCCGAAACCGCGCTCGCGCTCACAAAAGCCCGCCAGGCATGCGCGCGAACTTTTCTTTGCGCGCCGCGATGCGCAGAGGTGAAAGCGCGGAAAGCTATTACATAGCCGCCAACCAGATTGCTTAACAAAGGCACAAGCCACGACCAGGTTCCCGAGCCATAGATGTGTCCCATGGCCAAACCCAAGGGCAAAGCAAAGATTAAAAATCCCAAAGCTAAACTTTCCCATACCGCAGCCGCTTTATTGTTGACCAGTTTGGGGAACAGGTTCAGTTTAGTATTGTCGTTAGGAATTAATTCTTTCGTTACGGCCATGGCCAAGTCCGGGGAAACCCGGTGATAAGCGACAACGGGCGACCCGCTGGGGTTTAAGCCTGGGTCAATGGGCAAAACACGTTGTGAACCATTTAAAGTTTGCACATAGATTGAACTTCCCAGTAAACGCAGACAAGTTTGTTGACCATCCAGACTGCGGTGCACGGCGGCGTTAAGAGAGGATGGTCCCTCAATTTTTTCCAAATGAATTTTTGCCGCTTCATAAAGGCGGGCGAACAAGGTCAAAACCGCCGGCGCGTTGCCGATGTTAAAATCTTTGGCGCTGCCTAAAACTTGCGGGTAAGCTAATGAAACTTTTTCCGGCAAAAACAGAGCCTCTAACGTGCCGGCCGAATTATTTTTAAATCGCGCCAAGGGATGGTCGTTGGCGGATAGTTGGGCGGTTTGTAATTTAGGACGGATTGTAATGTAGGAGATCCCGGCTTTACGGAAGCGTTTTTCCAGCCCCTGAGAGTGGTAGCCTCCAGCGATCACGACGGCTAGTTTGTTGTCGGGCATATCTTTTATCAACCGGTTGATGAAGACGTCGTTCCGTTTTTCCGACAGGCGTGAAAACTGCGCGGCGGATTCAACCACCTTTAAAACCGGTTGCGGAAGCCCTTGCGATGGGGAAGGGTCCAGCTTGGCCAACCTTGCGTTCAATTGGGTTAACGCCTCTTTCCTCTGAATAAATTGGTTGAACTCTTCGGGGCTGACTTTAAAGTCCAACACCTTAACTAAAAGATCATAGTCTTGAGAAATTTGGTAAAGGTCCGTTTGTTCTTTTGACGTTAAGGCCTTATGCCAGGCTTTATTTTCCAGTTCCAAGGTTTCCTTATAGAGCTCTTGGTAGCGAAACTGATCGGCAACAGCGCTGTAGCGGAAATAATCCTGCATCTGTTCAGAAACAGAGATTTCAGAGCGTTGCAGCCATTCATTCAATTTTGCGTAAAACCGGGCGGCGGTGAGCGCGCCGGAGCGGAAGGAGAGGCTTAACTGCATTAGCTTTTCGAGCTCACCTTTGCCCAGCTTTTTAGAAAGTTCTTTAAACAGATACGATTGTTCCTGACGAACAGCGCGTTCGTTAAGGCTCTTTTCCAGGGCATACGCTTCTAAAAAGCGTTGTATATTAGAAAAAGGTTCAATAGGTTCAATCTTCCTTAAAGAAGATAAGTACAGCGGCAGCCCGGTGCGGTTTTGATGAAACTTTTGCGCTTCCTGGTCTAATGCCAATAAGGGTGGGGGGAATATTTTTCCTTTAAGCGCGAGGATCCTTTTTTGAGCCTCTAAGGTCCAGGCTTCCACTTCGCTCGAAACGTTCAGCGTGTTTTTAAAAGCCGCCACTTGTTCCAGATAAGTTTGCGCCTCTTCCAGTCCTTCAATCTTAACGTTTGGATCGCGAGTTTCTAAACCGTAGACTTCCACGCCCGTTAATAACCCTTCTTTCATCAAAAACCGGGCGCCTGCGCTTAACGCTCCGAGGTTGTCCTGGGACCGCCACTGCGCCAGACCCGCAAAAGCGCCTTGCGAACCTTCCGCGCCAATCCAGCAGATTCCGGTTTTTTCTAATGCGGACAAAATAGCGCTGATGTTCTCTTGCGCTTCGGGGATATTGTGCGCGTCTTCTATGTGGACGACCAGGGCCTTGGAGTTTGGGGATAAAATTATTTTATTTCCCTGAAAGCGCGCGTGCAAGCAAGGGTCCAGGTAAACGGACTCGATCGAGCCAAAAGCGTTCAGGTTTTTAAGCAAGCCCCCGGACAGGCTGGAGTCTGCCGCAACCGAATTGTCGAGCGAAACGTCATTTAAGGATTTGCGGTTGATTGCAAATAGATTTCGTTCTCCAGCTAAGGGGTCTAGCGGCACAATCTCTTTGCGTTTTGTAAAGGCTGATTGCCTTTCTGACCACAGGGATCCTTGCGCAAACGGCGAGCCTATTTGTGTAAACACAAATGAGGACAATGCCGCAAACGTAACAACGCTTCTGCAAATTGATTTATGCACGAAACTCTCCTAGACGACAAAAAATATAGGGGGGGGTAAACGTAAGCATATCATATAGTTGAAAAATAAATCTTAAACAAAATGTAACAAAATTGTAAACGGATTCCGGCAAGTTCAATGTAGGAATTTAGTGGTTGGGAACTTGAATAAATTCTAATCTCTATTATAATTTAAGTTATTGAAGCTCTTACGGCCAAGCCATTTTGGGCTCACGTCTATTGCAAAATACGGGTTAAATGATTTCATTAAAAATAAAGACCAGCGAATCTTTATTTAGCAAGGAAGCATGCCTGGTTGTTTTGGGCGCGTTCCTCTTTAGCACCTTAACGCCTCCTTACGCCCAAGCCCAATCCTACGCACAATCCTTAGCTGCCGCAAACCGACGACCTCACTCACTGCCTCCGAACGCGTCAAACATGATCTTAGAAGCAATCAAAAATAGACTGCGAGTTGCCGGGCCCTATCAAAATGGAGAGCGTTACTCGGTCTTCGCCGCTTATCAAGGCGAAGCGTCCCGAGTAGTCTTTGAATTCATCTTTGCAAAGCATGCCGAAATGCGAACCCTGCAGGGAAAAAAGGACCAGGAAACCAGCCTTGAAACCGCGTTAGGCGCAGCGATGAGCACCTTAAGGCTAACGCCTGGCACTTTCCTGCCTTCAAATGAAGCTTTGCGGCCTGAAACTGTCGAAATCATCGCCCGGTTACGAGCTTCGGAATTGACTCAACCGTTAGATCCTCTGCAACTGCAAGAAACCCGTTTAAACACAAACGAACCCCCAACCGGCATATATACATCTATGCCCGGCGTCACTCAAGGACAAATTGGCGATATCTTTACCCCATTTACGGACCTAATAGTTCATTCCTTTGATAAGGAACAATTTACCCTTGTGCATAACGAACTCTTGATGCAAAGCATAACTCAAACTCTACTCCTACAAAACGCACAAACAGAGGGTGGATTAATGCCGGGCGCCATTGCATTTGGGTACACGGAAAATTTAAGTTTAACTCAAATCGGCTCTATTGAAACTGTGATTATCAATATTGTTAGCTTAGCCGGGCTTGGGATATGGTCACTTTTTTTCCACGGCGCGCAAGACTTCTCGGTTTGGGAAGTTTTAGGAATCATCAAT
>JAHFBY010000123.1 GCA_023249835.1 Elusimicrobiota bacterium
CCAAAATTAAAACCTATAGAATCTCCTTCTAATTTACCTTCCTCGATATATGCGAAATAACCGGAGGCAGCTAATTCTCTATAAGCATTAATGTAAATTTTATCCGGAGAGTTATGGTTTTCACCTATGAGCGTAACGCGGACTTTACCCCATCTGTTTTCATGTGTTGCTTGAACTATTTCCCTTGCCGGGTCTAGAGTGTAAGATAAATCGCCAACTTTGCTCTCTTCCAATTTAAGCGCAACTTTATTTGCATACTCTTTTAATTCTGGATACGATCGGGCTCTTTTTTTAAGCAAGAAATGTAATTCAGCCCAACGGTTTTGTCGCAAATAGTATTGCATGAGCATGTCCAGCTGTTTTTGAGTTTCGGCCTCAAAACTAATATTGCCGATCCCTGCAATGGTTTCAAGTGTTTTTAATAAGTTTCCTAAATGTTCGGCGTCGGGTCTATCATCCTTAACGGCTTTAAGGAAGGCAATCGCGTCATTATACCTAGACCGATAGATTAAATAAGTCAATAAGGTTGGGAAACGAACTCCTAAAATTTGTTCCGCATCTTTGAACTTCTTTTTGCTTATAAGGTCGTTTATGCGTGAAAGGATCTGCTCGTCTAGATAGGTATTTTCTTCTCTAAGTTCTGCGTTCACGGGCATAAGAAACGATGGTAATAAAGTGTCAATAAAAGCCAAAGAACTAAGAGGGTTTTGCCAGAACGGTGAACTGACTTCCACGCTGTTTGGTGCATTGTTTGCTGGAAATCCTCTTTGCATTTGCGAAGGGTCGCCGGGACTAAAGCGCACTAGGATCCAAACTAAAAAATCTGCGAGCACGGCTTTAAAAGGCCTGGGCGTGCGGTTTTCAAATATAGGTTCTTGTTGGGAAAGCACATTAAGTTCATAGGAGTTATAGAATTCGGTCTCGCGCAGGAGCGGGTTTAATTCCATGTCCTCCACTGCGGCAAGCCGATCGCTTGCGCTGAACCGCTTGCCGTCAGTGTCCCAACCCATATTGATACGGATGTGGTGGTAAAAGTGAATGATAAACCAAACGCTCATCATGCTTAGGGGAATAACGATGGTTCCCAGCGGAGAGAATAGAGAAAGCGAAAGCCCTAAACCTAATCCCAGGGTTAAAGCGCCAGCCTTAGCGCGCAAACTCATAACCCAGGCGTTGGTTCTAATGGCGTCCCGCCTGCTGCCGTGGGCGCGCACAAAGGCCCAACAACTAATAGGCAAGCTGAGGAACAAGGTGGAAAGAATAGGAGTTAAAACCGCCCATAATTCGCTGTGTCCATAGGCGTGAGTAAGCGATAAAACCAAAGGCAAGGCAAAAATAAATAAAGCCAAAATTCCGCTTTCCCAAATCGCGGCTAGCCAGTTGGGCACTGTATCGGGGAAAAGGTTGGCTGGGTTAGGGTGGTTTTTTATTACGCGCAGCGTAAGATTGGGAGCGAGTTCCTGTTCTGCTAAAAGGGTTTCGTTTGAATTTTGCAGAACCTGGCCGTTGCTGATAAAAATGGTTGAATTCCCGGCGCTGACTTGGGTGACTAGATTAGTGGGATCGCGCTTTACCTTTGTTTTAGAATGGGCGGGAGTAAATTCAATGGACCGGGCAAAATCGCGCGCTTGATTTAAAATTGACGATTCCTCTTGTTTAGAGCCATTGCCTAAAGCGATGGCCAGCGCCAATTGATAAAGCGCGTTGAGCCCGCCTAGGCTGTTGCCGATGCCAAAATCCGGGCCGCTGCCCAATAGGTGGGGATAAGCCAAAGAAACTTTTTCTGGGTTGAACAGGGAAGTTAAGGGTTTGGATTTTTCTTTAAATAGGCTTAAAGGATGGAGCTGCGGGTCAATGGTTTTTGTGTCCAATGAGGGGCGGATCGCAACATAGGAAAAGCCTTCGTCCGCTAATAATTTTTCCAGGCCAGGGGCGTGGTAGCCGCCCGCGATCATGATTCCGAGCGCAACCTTTTTTTCCCGCATGCGCTCTTTCATGTTTTGGATGAACAGTCCGTTTCTTTTTTCCGAAAGCCGAGAAAATTCTGCCGCCGCCTCTAACACGGCTTTTGCTTCTGGCGGCGGACCGAGCTGCTCTAAACCCGCTTTGCGCGCTAAAAATTGGGCAAACTCTTCCGGAGTTAACTTAAAGTTTAGAACCTTTTGGAGCAAGACCAAGTCCTGGTCCCGGCGGTAAACTTGCGCAGCGGCTAGGTTAGGGTAAAGTTTTTGCCAAACTTCCTCTGCATAACCATTAATTTGGGCAAAGAGCTCTTTGTGGTCAAGAGAGTCTACCTGCTCAAGGTATTGGAGATAGCTTTTTAGCGGCGGCGGCATGCTGATCTGCGCGGCGCGGAGAACCGACTCTAAGCGGCGATAAAAATCATTTGCCGATAGTTCGTTGGCGCGCAGCGCCAGGCAAAGGCGCAGGAGTTGGTCTAACCCGGGTTTATCCAGTTTTGCGCCCAGCGCGGTAAACAGTTTAGACTGCGCGCTTTTAAGTTCAACTGCGTTAAAGCTCTTTTCGGCAGCTTGCGCGGCTAAAAAGGTTTTGATTTGCGGGTAATTTTTTGGCGGCAGATTTTGCGCTAAGGTTTGCAGGTAACTTCCCAAAGCCAAGTTTCCGTTGCGGTAAGCGGTAGATTTTATGTCCAAATCCCGCATCTGCGGGGTGTAGGCGCTTGTTTTTAAGACCGCTATTTCAGCCAGAAGTTTGCGGTTCCATTCTTGGGTTAGGGGTTGGAGGTTTAGGGTTTTGCGAAAAGCGTCCACCTGCTGTAAATAGGTTTTGCGCTCTTCTATACCGTAGAGTTCCAAGTTAGCGGTTTGCGATTCCAGGCCAAAAATTTCCGCGCCCGTGAGGATGCCTTCCTTTAAAAGGAAGCGCGCGGCTTGGCGCAAAGCGCGCGGATAGGGAAACCGTTTCCACTGTTTTATGCCGGGCAGTTCCCCAACAGATCCTTCTAGTCCCACCCAACGCACGCCAGAGCCTTCCAGGGTTTGGAGGAGGCCAATAATGCTTTCTTGCGCGCTTGCCACGTTGTGCGCGTCCTGGATTAGGAATATTAAGGGCGCGGGTTTTGCCGGTTGAGGATTGGCGTGGAAATAGGCGCCTTCCACAGAACCATACCGTTCAATTTGTTTAAGCAATGCGCCGGGCAGTTGGGTAATCGGACCGGAATGATTATGCAAAGAGTCCAGGCGGGACAAAGAGGATTCGCGGTAAATGCGCTCGGCGCTTAAATCCGGGGCAAGAGCAGAAACATTTTTTTGCGCGGCAAACGCCGCTCTTCTCTCCGACCAAAGCGAACATTGAGCATAGGGCGAAGCCAGGAGGGTAAATAGGATGGAAGCGCTAACTCCTAAAGCCAAGGTTGATTTTATTTTCCGCATAATTTATTGTGATCTCAAGACGGTTTCGGCTTCTTTGAACTTTTGGATGATGCTCTCGCTGACTTTAACGATTTGGCCTTCCGCGCCTAATAAAAGCAGCAGGTCAAAATTTCGGAAGTCCAAATCTTCCGTGTTCACGCTGCCTAAAGACAATGTGAGTAAAGACATCTCTATACCACCCCCCGAAAAATAGAAAACACTCAGTTCAAGTTCTAATAGTGTACTCCTATTGACTAAAACTAATCTTAAACTTTTTGTAACAAAAGTGTAAATTGTTATTTGCCGGTTGGAGGCGCAAGGCGTGATACCCTACCACGAGTTCGTTCGCCTGGTCGAAGATCATCTCGACGGCATCCTGGCTTACTGCGACAAGAAAGTTTCGTTGGGATAGTGTGCCACGAATTCCCCTCCGGATTTTGGAAGGGTTGCAAACCTTCTTGGAAAATTGGACTTGTTCCTTCAGGTTCTTCTGCTATAATAATAATATCGGAGGTGACACCATGACTACAATTCAGTTGTTAGAGCGGCAAGTTAAGAAATTGGATCGGAACCATTTAACTGTTTTTCGTAATTGGTTCCGCAAATACGACTCGGATGTCTGGGACCTGCAGATTGAAAGGGACATTCACGCGGGCAAGCTTGAAAAAATTGCTAAACAGGCAATTGCAGCTTTTCATTCCGGCAAGGCCAAAGAATTTTGAAACACCTTGCGTCGCCGAAATTTTGGCGATACTATCGCTCCATTCCCAAACCCGTTCGCGAACTTGCTGACAAAAGCTTTAAACTTCTAAAATCCGATCCACACCATCCGTCTTTGCATTTCAAAAAGATCGGCAAATATCGCTCCATCCGAATCGGTCTGAATTATCGGGCTCTAGCCGTGGAAGTTCCCGAAGGCATTGCCTGGTTTTGGATTGGGAACCATTCCGAATACGACAAAATGGTGGGTTGAAATTGTCCCGTCCCGAATGGGACAATTAGGGACAGCGCTCCATTTCTGATGACCAATGAATTACTCCATCTATCAATCGTAATTAAATCCGGGGCAAACGCCGCTTTTTATGGAAGCGCTAACCCCTAAAGCCAAGGTTGATTTTATTTTCCGCATAAATTATTGCGACCTCAAGACGGTTTCGGCTTCTTTGAACTTTTGGATGATGCTCTCGCTGACTTTAACGATTTGGCCTTCCGCGCCCAGCAATAGCAGCAGGTCAAAGTTTCGCAAGTCCAAATCTTCCGTGTTCACGCTGCCTAAAGACAATGTTAGGAAAGAGATCTTTTTGCCGTGATAGATTGGGTTAGCAGTTAATGAGAGATATAACTTTTGCAGCATCAAATCGCCCGCAGCGTCCAGCCAGTTCGTCTGCGCCGCTACAAATCTGTTTTCCAGAGACGATTTGTCTAGACCCTGTTCGATCATGTGCTTTATCACCACCTCTTTATCATGCTCATTATTGATTACGAACAGGAACTCTTGTCCTGACTCTTGGGCGTTGCGCACTTTCGATAAATATCTGGGGTCCCATCCGCCCCGCAAGTCGATAGTGAGCAGATTGTTGCTGTGGGGAAACGCTGTTTCGGGCATTAACCCGCCGGCATTAGCAATTTCTTCACGAATTTCTTGGCCAAGCGTAAATAACTTTTGGCTCGCTTGCATTAGCCCGGACTCTTCTTCCGCGGTTATTTTAGCTTTTTTAGAGAGCCGGGCGGTTATCTCCCAGACTTGGGTAAAGGAAACATGACGCAATGTTAATCCCGAAGCAAAATGGGTTTTTAACACCTGCATATTGTAAGGTTCAGAGGAAAGATTAGCCATCAGTTCCTGTAAAGCCGCTTCCAAATCCGCAGCGCTCATAAACTTAACTGTCTTGTTCATGGACTCAGGTAAACGGGAAGCGCCGTTCATCCTGCCGGCTTTTTGAGGCGATAAACTAAAAGCCGTAAGCGCTGCCAAAAGGGACACGTTGTTATTTCCCGTTGGTGAAGAAACTTTTTTGTCTGTTTCTATATAAACCGGAAGCAAAGGGTTGGTCACTTCATCATTCTCATTAATATTTGAAACTTTGACTCCCTTGAGCCCGCGAATTTCAATAGCTTCGTGAATTAGGGTTATCAATGCTAGGGCTCCTACAGCCCAACTGATCCACCCATATTGCGGTAGTTCCACGTTCACTCCCGCAGTGATCAATATCCCAGCAAGGATCGAACTAAAGAATAACGTTCCACCCCATAATACCCAACGGTTGTGTTTATAGCCAAGCTCTTTTTCAAGCACAATGTGTGCAGATGAGTAAACGATAGCTTGTAAGTAAAGCGCTGGCACGCCGGCGTAAATTAACCATAGGAGCTGATGAAAAGATGCGGCGGCAACGATAGCCGCACTGAGCCCGGCAAATACTAGGAAGTAACCAAAATGGATAAACCAAGGCAACTGAGGTTCCAAACTTTTGAGATCATTGGAACCAAACAGTCGTATGAAGACCGTAGTAATAACTCCTAACCCCACTCGGTCGGGAAGTTCTAATAAAGGCGCTTTTATTGCATGTTGGGGTCCGCGCAAAGACAATAAGCTCATAGAGTTTGATACGAAGGAAGTGGGAAGACTGCTTGAACTAGATGATGATGAACTGATCAACCCTTCAGCCAAAATAGTTTTACTAGATTCCGGTAGAATATTTCGTAACAATTCTCTTATTTGTTCGGTTGTTTTATCCCTTGACTTTAGATAACCGCCAATTTGTCCAAGCGCTTCTTCGTGTTTTGGAGCCCAATCCTTAACAGCATTTCTCA
>JAHFBY010000474.1 GCA_023249835.1 Elusimicrobiota bacterium
CTATTATTTTATGCCAAAGGCTGATTCGTTCCTCTTTCCAGTCCGCCAAAAAACTGAGGAAAAAAATAAACAATAAATAAAGCAAAGGAAGGTGCAAATTAAAATCAAAAAAAGCGTGCAAGGCAATGGAAAGCAGGCAGGCAAAAGCAGCGGTTTCTTGCCAGTTGGTTTCCTCCTTGCGATATAGTTTTTTGAGCCCAATGAACAAACCTTGAACGATTATCCATAGATATAGCGCTAACCCTAGAACTCCTAACTCCACGCTTGTCTGGAGGTATTCGTTGTGCGCGAATCGGGTTGTTTTCTCAAAACGCGCGACATCGGTTTCTAACGGCAATTTGTTTTGGTTGTAGGCGATTTCAAAACTTCCCAACCCCCACCCGAACATTGGTTTTAATTTCCAGGCTTTAAACGCTCCTTGCCAAATTATCCAACGGGAATTGTTTTTTGCCCCGTATACTTTTGCGGCCCAATCTTGAGCAACGTTGGTTTTGGGAACCGCAATGGCCAACGCCAGGCATAAAATGATAAGCGCCAATAAGGGCAGAACTACTTTTTTGCCTAAAAAAAGAACTAAAAATCCAATCGTTGCGCACAGGGCAAAAGCCGCGCCCAGAGAGTGCAGGGTAAAATACCCGGCAGCAATGAACGTCGCACAGGTTCCAGAGGCAATGCGCGCCGATGTTTTTTGCGGGATTTGGCTCAGTTGGCATAGAGAAATCAATAGCCCGCAATTGAGAAATCCGGCGAGCAAATTGGCGTTGGGCAAAAAAGTAATAATTTTACCGGAAAACATTTCCTGAAACAATATGCCAAAACTTAAAATCGTTGCCAGCGCTGCGATCAATTGGAAAAAATATTTTTTAAATGAAGAGTCGATTATTAGCGAAAAAGAGTAGTAGTTTAGGCAGTGGAGGCTGAGGGTTAAGAACTGGATAAATCCACGGTTTTGCGCAGACATGGAATAGGTCATAGATAGCGCGCTATAGGCCCAATAACACATTAAAGGCAGGTCCAGCGAACTTGAGCGGGGCTTATTTTTTTGGGCAGCATTTAAGAACAAAATTAGAGATAGGATATGATAGACGGCTAGTCCCGACATCTCTTTGCCGCCATGAAAGCAGACCGTTAAAATTAGCAGGCAAGCGCAGAGTTTAGAAAGGCGATCCATTATAGAGTCAATAACCACAATGAGATTATTCCTCCCAGGGCTAAAAATGGTCCAAAGGGTACCGGAGTGTTGCGGTCCATTTTATGCAAGTATATAAGCGTTAAACTGAAAACTGAGCCAATGAGCGAGCCTGCCACCAATGTTACCGTTACTCCTTGCCAGCCCAACCAAACTCCAAGGGCGCCCACCATTTTAACATCGCCCAACCCCAGCGACTCTTTGTTTAGCGCGCGCGAAACTGACCAGCGGAGAGCGAGCAAGATTAGGACGCTTCCCCCGCCTGTGAGCACGGAACTTTCCAGGCTAAAATTTATGACCGGGTTCCAGGAAGCGTATAAGAGTCCGCTAACAGCCAAGGTTCCGGTTAATGGGTCGGGTATGATGCCAAAGGCTCGGTCATTTTGAAAATAGGTGGTTACGTCTATTCCGCCCATTAGGTACAGCATAAAAGCGAAAAAAAGAAAAGCGCAAAGCTGGCCCAAGGGCGTTGCGGTTAAATTTACGCTGACCACTGCAAAAAGAGCTCCGCAGGCAGCTTCGATCACGGGATATTTCCAGGAGATGGGGTTTTGACAATGCCGGCATTGTCCGCGCAGCAGGAAGTATGAGATCAGCGGAACATTATCAAACCACGCGATTTTTTTTTGGCAATTTGGGCAAAAGGACCTGGGAAAACAAACGGACAGGGATTGGGGCATGCGGTAAAAATAAACATTGGCAAAGGAGCCAAACAGCAGTCCGATTAAAAATAAAAATAAAATCAGCATTTAAGTGTTTTTAGAACGAAAGGTTGGGACTGATAAACGATAAAGAGGAGAAGGCAACTTTTAAAAATTGCGCTTCTCCTCTT
>JAHFBY010000124.1:0-2236 GCA_023249835.1 Elusimicrobiota bacterium
GACGCCGCCGACTTCTTACGAGATGCAGTTGTCAACCTCCAGCAACTTTTTGCCGGGTTCATCATCGGTAACATTCACCACGGACGTTTCCAGTTTAACTTTAACGCCGAACACTTCTTACTACGCGCGGGTGCGTACCACGGGCATTAGTTCAAACACGGTGTTTGACGTTACCGTAGCGACCTACACTTTAGCCAACCCGCTGGTCTCTTTGGTTTCAACCTTTACATCGGTGACTTATTCCAGCGCAACGGCAATTTGGAACGTGAACAACAATCCATCTTATACTCGTTTCCAGGTGCAAATAGCCACTTCTTCGGACCTAACGAATATTTTAGGGACTTCAATAACTTACGCGAATTTTGTGTCTACCGCAAGTTTATCGGAAAATACATCCTTATATTTCCAAGTTAAAGCCATCAATAATAATAACCTTTCCAGCGAATATCTGTTCTTGGGATCAACCGTGACTTTGGGATATCCGCCATCAGCAATTTCCGCTTTATCGGCATTGGACGGCGATTATCCGGGCGTGATCTATTTGAGTTGGATTGCTCCGGGCGATAACGGAACAACTGGAACCCTGCTTGCCGGGTCAAGGTTTCATATCGCCTCCACTACTTTGGATTCGCAAGCTGTTGATGAATCCTACTGGTCTAACCATCGGGACACCTCCGACATACAACTGTCAACTTCCAATGTCGCCCCGACTTCTATTCGATACCTTACGGTAACAGGGCTTGAAAATGACGCAACTTACTATTTCCGGATATGGACGCAAGACAGGTTGGGCAATTGGTCGGGACTATCTGTGCCGGCAACGGGCGTTGCCGGAGCCAATGAAATAGGAGTATTGTTAGTTGGATCAACCTCGTATGATTTTGGGTTGACCGAAATGGCCGTATCCAGTGTTACCGTATCTAGTTTCACGATACGCAATATCGGAAACGTGACGCAAGATTATTTAATCAGCGCTACCACGCAAACGCCGAACACGCCCTGGTCGTTATCTTCGGCTTCCAGCCAGGATCAAATGGTGATTTGGGGAGGGTTTAGTCCCTCTCGACCGCAACTTGGCGATTTTGGCTCTGAAGACATTATCCAATATTCGGATCAAACTTCTTCAGACAACATTTTTGCGATTGGATCTAGTTCCGGCGCAACAGTCCCCATCAACAGCGACCGGTATTTTTGGATGAAAATAGGCATGCCCACCATAACCTCAACCACGGACCAACAAAAAATACAAGTCACCATTACCGGAACAGGCTCTCCGTAATTATGCTAAAATGTAGATAATATTCCACATCTGTAGAAAAAAGTCCACATTTAGTTCTGGCGATAAACCCCCGCAATATGTTAACCTTAAGTTAAACCTGCCCAATAATAAAATAATCGAAATGATAAATCAAGTCGATAAACTTTAACACAAAATACTATTAATAACGCTGATTAAAAAAGTATAATTTGACGGGTAGAAAGGTTATTTTTCTTACCTGGCATTTTTATTGCTATACAGTAAGGTGTGCTAAAACTACTTGGGATTAAAGGTGATAAAATGAAAATGAATAATGCGGCGAATCAAACTAAATGGACAAGATATTGGGCTTTATTGATCATGGCTCAATTGCTTATTTTTATCGTTCCGCTGCGCTCCCAAGAGCCTTCCTTATTAAAAACTGAAGTGAAGCATGAACTAAAATATAACGCCGTGAACAATCAAGATACCCAAATTGCTTCCAGTTCACTAAATGCGGTTCAAAACTCGCGCGTAAAGGGAGCCTATAGCGCGCAGGCAGCAAGCTTTGCTTTATCTATTTCAACCCCGATGAAAATTTTTACGCCCAATAACGACGGGTATAACGACTCGCTTGTGCTCTCTTTTGATAACCCTAAATTGAGCATTATTAACGAAGCCAAAATATATGACCTTACCGGCGCAGAAGTGGGAAGCCTCTCTGAAATTACCCAGCCGGGCACCGACCCTACCCGTTTAAGTTGGGACGGGCGCGACTCTAACGGTTCTTTAGTCCGTACCGGAATCTATATCTACCAGGTCCAATCCGAGGGCGAATTAGTGAACGGGACAGTGGTGGTGGCCAGATGAACATTAGATCCTGCGTTATTTTTTTCATTGCGTTTATAGTCGTTGGTTTAGCCAACGCGTTTGCCGCATTTGAACAAATTGGCGCGGGCGCCCGTCCGGTTGGTATGGCCTCGGCGTTTACCGCTGTTT
>JAHFBY010000124.1:2246-6164 GCA_023249835.1 Elusimicrobiota bacterium
GTCTATTATAATCCTGCGGGATTGGCGCAAGTTAGGCGCTCTCAGTTCACTGCCGGGTACGGCAGGCTTTATGTTGGATTGTCCGATAAATCAAAATTGGGCAGCGGGTTCATTGGCGGAGCGCAGCCGTTAAAACAGGGAAAATGGGGCACCTTGGGTTTTGGCTGGGTGAACTTGAATTTAACGGATTGGTATCAAGAGCACACTTTTATCGCTTCCTACGGTAAAGAGATATTTAAAGAGGGGTTATTTGTGGGCGGCAGCATGAAGTTGTTAAAAAGAGAGTTTGGTTCGGATATTTATACGCAAATTGATCCCTTGTTTCAGAAGAACGGTTCTAATACCAGCAATTTTTCCCATGATTTAGGTTTCCTCTATCGGCCAAATTCAAAATATTCCGTAGGTTTGTCCTTGCGTGATTTCACTCAACCCAACGTTGGGTTGGGATCAGAAGATAAGGTCCCGATGGAAATTCGCAGCGGTTTTGGTTATCACCAGCGTACCCTGACCTTTGACGGGGAATTTTCCCGCCGGGACAAAGACATGAACGTTTCGATGGGCCTAGAAAAATGGATTTATAAAGTGCTTGCGGTTCGGGCTGGATTTACCGCAGGTTCGCGCAACCGCCGGGAACTGACCAGCGGTTTAGGGTATAACGGAAATTATTTCGCTTTAGATTATGCCTTTGTATTTCCTTTAGGAGGCATTGCCAACACCGCGGGCAGCCACCGGTTCAGCTTAACCGTAAAGTTCGGTCAAATACCGGAACGGGCGCGTTGGGAATATGAATCGGAAGATAGCGAAGTGGAGCGGATATTAGAAGAAAAAACAGCGCAAATCCATTCCATGGAAAAAGAATTGGAAAACCTCAAAGATACCAGCCGTTCCGGAAAACTTGAGTCCACTTGGGTTCGCCAACAAATTCAAAAATTGGAAGAAAAGTTAAAGGTGCAAGAGACCAAGGATTTAGAAGAGATGAAAGGCCGGTTGTTCGAATCAAAACTTGAGACGCAAAAGATGAAAAAGCAGATTGAAGAGCTTGAAAATCGGATTCAGCGTATCACTCGTCCGGAAAAACCGCAAGCAATTGTTCCGCCAACAGCGCCACAAATTATACCGCAATCAGTGGAACCGGTGGAAGTTGAGCAAGCAGCGCCCGCGGCTCCCAAGAGCTATGTTGTGCAGGACGGCGAGACCCTGCAAAGCATTGCTGTTAAACTTTATAATGACGAAAACAAATGGTTGGAAATATTCGAACTGAACGCAGACCGCTTAGAGCGAGGCGGCACAACCCGACCAGGGCAAGTCCTGCTCCTTCCCCAAAAATAATTTTTTAACGTCCCGCCTATTTTAAAAGATAGATCAGGTTATTTTTTGCCTGCGCGTCTTGAGGGGAAATGTTTAAGATTTGTTTATAGAGATAGATTGCTTCTTTGGGCCTCTGGCCAAGGAGCGCGATGATGGCCAAATTGTGCATAGCAAAAATATTTTTAGGGTCGATCTCAAGGGCCTTGCGAAAGTTTTCTTCTGCTAACCGCGGCTGTTTCATGTTGAATTGCGCAATTCCCAAATTAATTAAGGCCAAATAGTTTTTAGGGTTAATGGTTAAACATTTTTGAGCTGCTTTAAGCGCTTCCTCCGGCTCTCCTTTACCGTTATAAGCAACAGCGAGGTTATTCCACGCGGTTTCTAAGTTAGGGTCTAGTTCCAAAGCTTTTTTACAAGCGGTTTGGGCATTTTGCCAATGGCCGGAATCATTATAAATTTTAGCCATATTCGCATAGGGTAAAACCAATTTAGGGTTGTCATCAATGGCTTGTTGGTAAGCGTTTAAGGCTAATGGGGATTGTCCAATTTGGGCGTAAGTGTGGCCGAAAGCGTTATAAATATCTGCGAGTTGAGGAAAACTTTTTAAGGCAATCCCTCTATCTTTAAACCGCGCGTCGTAGAAGGACACGACCTCATCTTTTTTAGATAGACGTAAATTTAAAGCGGTTTTTAGAGAGTTTAAAGCTTCGCGATACTGAACTTGTTTAATATAGCTTGCGGCTAAGGTGTAATGTGCTGCGCTGGATAAGGGGTCTTGGCGCACTGCGGCTTGGCTGAGAGCGATTTCATTGGTGAAAAGTTGAGCGCGTACCAGCGCAATGATAAAAACCATGCCTAAAATTAAGGAAATGGATTTTATTGACCATTCCGGTTTAAAGGCGTTCCAACGAGCAAAAATTAGTCCCGCAATCCCGCAAAGGCCAAGGCTGGGCAAGTAAAGGAATCGATCGGCTAACCGATAACTGTGGTCAAAAGGGATGATGTTACTCACCGGTAATAAGGTTAAAAGGGCCCAAAGGATAAAAAACTTAAATGAGGAACTCCAGTGTATTTTTTGGCGTTTTACTCCGTATAGATAGAGCGTAAGTGGCAGGATAAACGCTGCTGCCCAAAGTAAAGCGGATGCTGCGGTGTAGACCGGCAGGATAACGGATTGTATTTTAGGTTCTCCGGGAAAAATAAATGCGCGCAATGAAAGCGCAATTAATTTTATGGCGCTCGCTAATCGCCAAACTAACGTGTCGGAATTAGATTGCAAGGGGTTACCCCCAACAGCCCCCATCAGCAAAAAACGCGCGCTCATATGGCCAATAATTATTGCGCTGTAAGCGGCATAGGCGGCCAATAAGGCGCGAATATTTTTAGAGGTTGGGCGGACATAGAGCCAATCGTAGGTCCCGGCTAAAGCGATAAACATGAGCGCGCTTTCTTTGGATAGCAGGCCAAACAGCAAGGCCGTGGCGCTAAAAAGAAGGGGAGCGGGAGTTTGTCGCTGTCTAAAATTAATATGAGCGATTAGAGCGGATAATAAAAACAGGGTGACCCATAAGTCTTCGCTGAACGTAAAGCAAAGAACAGTTCCAATTTGAACGGGGTGCAATGCGAACAGCGCCATGCTGAATCGCGCAACGGTTTTGGATTGATCTTTCCATAATTTAGCGCATAGGCATCCGAACAGCCAAACGTTGATTAAATGCGCGCTCAAGTTAATCAAACGGTATCCCCAAAGCGTGTTTTTAAATAGCTGGTGCGCGAGCACGGTTACGGTTGTGGGCCAGGGTCGCCAGGTGAGTTCGCGGGTGTTCTGGAAATAGTCTTGAGAAAAAAGCGAATAGAGCGTTTGAACTTTTTTGATTTGAGGGTTATCGGCGAAGTAGTAGAGGTCGTCCCAGAATAGGGGGGCGTTTAAGGGCCTTGCATAAATTAATCCAACCGCCAATAAAAGCGCGGCCAGCCAACCCCATTTGCTGCCTCGCCATTGGTCAAAAAAATATTTTAACACGGTTTTATTTTAGCAAAAAAATAATAATATGTATTTTAATCATATCGACGGCTGGGGGATATGATATAATTCACATAAATAAAATGCTCTCGCGTGAACTGCCGTGAATGAAAAAGATCTGGAAAAATTAGTTTTTGGCATAGCGCACCAAATTCGCAACCCTTGCGCGATTATACTGGCCAACGCTAGAATTGCGCAATCGGACAAGGATATATCCGAAAAAGTTTACCGGTCGCTGGAGTCAGTGGTCAACGGAGCCAAATACATTGAGTCAAGGTTAGATGAGTTCGTTGAGTTCTCTAAGCCGCTGATCTTAAAGTATAAGGAGCTTTCCTTAAATCAATTGGCGCGCGAAGTTGAATCTATCGTTAACGAAAACTGCCGGATAAAGCGCATTCGGTTGGCTTCTCATTTTGACGCGAATATTATTTTAACCAAGGCGGATCGCCAACAGTTGTTGTTGGCTATTTTAAACGTGGTGTTAAATGCCATAGAATCGATCACGGAAAGTGGAACTATATCGCTTCGGTGCAGGGAAGCCGAACCTAACGCCGAGTTAATCGTTGAGGATAACGGGATCGGCATAC
>JAHFBY010000125.1 GCA_023249835.1 Elusimicrobiota bacterium
GATGGGGCAGGCGTTGCCTTGGGAACTATGCACGCCATCATGAAGGAACTCCAACGCGAACAGTGGCTTTTACCTGCGAAGAAGGAAGGCCGGCGATTTGGTATTGTAAAGGGATTACTCGAACTTTTCGTGCGCGGATACGCACTTAAGTTGCGGCCTGCCTGTTTTCTTGGACGCTACAGGCATAAGGCGCAAGCTCCACAAGAGATGTTAGGAGGATTCGCCAAGCGCTTGGCCGGTTTGGAAGGACACTGGGCCGTGACTGGCGGGATGGCGGCCAGAGAACTAACCCATTATTTGGAGCCGGACACAGCCGTGCTCTTTGTGGATGACCAAGCAAGAGCGATACTGGAAAAGGAGCCGATGTTGCGCGACGAGGCGGGCGGCAATGTCACGCTGATGCGTCTCTTCGGCGAGGCCGCTGTTGCGGGCAAACCTAAAGGAGCTTGGCCTTTAGCGACCCCTCTTTTGATTTATGCCGAGCTCCTGGAAACCGGCGAAGCTCGCGAGGTGGAGACGGCCAGAATGATATACGATCGTTTCATTGAGCCCAAGATCAAACATGGATAGCGAACTTAAGAAAGCTATTCAGGATGTCTGTCGGGCTGCCGAAGGATTGAAGCTCGACATCGTTTTAGTCGGCGCACTTATGGCCGAACTCACGCCTGAGATTGGCTCCGACTACCCGCGATTTCGGCGCACCAACGACGCCGACTTCGGCGTGTACTTGCGTGGCTGGCCTACATACAAAAAGCTTCGGGAAGAGTTGATCCATTACAAGTTCGAACCGGACTCCAGGATCGAGCACCGCCTGCGCCGCGGGACCGCGATGGTTGATCTTATACCGTATGGGCCGCAGATCGCTCCGAAAGGAAAGCTGGCCTGGCCAAAGTCTGAATTTGAAATGACGGTGGTAGGCTTTGATGAAGTTTGTGCTGCGGCGCGTAAGGTTCCCCTGGGAGGCGGCGTCTCCGTGCCGGTGATCACCGTTCCGGGATTTATGCTTTTGAAGATCATCGCCTATTTGGAGCGCAAATCCCAAGGGGACGCGAAATATCGGGACGACGCCGGCGATATCGAATACTGGCTGCGAAACTATGCGAGCGGCACCGAAGATGAGCGACGTTTTAAATTGGCCGAGGATCAAGGGCCAGCGCATCAGGACTATGCAAGCGCCGGGGCCGTCGTGCTCGGCATGGAAGTCGGAGAGCTGGCATCACCTGCGGCCGAATCCTATGTGAATCGGTTCCTCAAGGAATCCGAGGATCTTGATTCTTCTTTCCTGGATATCCTGACCTCGGGCTTGCTGGATGAGACGGCTGAGAAAAAGCGCGCCGAAGGTCTTGCGCTTTTATCGGCTTTTAAGAAAGGTTTCCAACATCAGCGGCGGTAATGAATTGTCCGAAGGAAGGCTTTGTAGTATAATGGCGGTTGATTGAGATTTGCCCCGCGTCAGTCATGAACGGCGGGATTTAAACTGAGGCCTTGGATGAAAGCTCAAGGTCATCAATCGGCGGGCTTGAGGACTCTTCAACGATCTTTTCTCCGTTTGCGATCCGGCTCCAGAAGATGCGCCAAGACAGCTCAATAGGCGGGACACATTGCGTATTTTCCATCGCCGGAAGAAACGAACGAATTAAACGGGTAGCATTGGGGACTCGTCGACCCCGATTTTTTTCCTCAATAAACCGTTGATCGGACAAGGGAAAACCATATCGTTACCTTACGATTAAAAAAATATCAAATGAATAAAGATAGCCGGCCTAAGGCGCTAAAAGTTGATCAAAGAGCTGGTTGAATTATGAGTAAAGTCAGAATCTCCGCCTTTACTGTGTCGCTCGATGGCTTCGGAGCGGGACCCGCTCAGGACAAGAACCATCCTTTGGGAATTCGCGGCACTGAACTGCATCAGTGGATGCGCAAAACAAGGATGTTCCGAAAGATGTTTGGAAACGAAGGCGGGACGACCGATGTCGACAACGATTTCGCTGAAAGATCTATGGAGAACGCGGGCGCCTGGATCATGGGCCGAAACATGTTTGCGCCCATCCGCGGCCCTTGGTCCGACGATTCCTGGAAAGGATGGTGGGGTGAGAATCCTCCGTATCATTGTCCGGTCTACGTTTTGACCCATCATGCCAGGCCGCCACTAAAAATGGAGGGCGGTACAATATTCTATTTCGTCACGGAGGGACCGGAGTCGGCTCTCAAACAGGCTCGGGACGTCGCCCAGGGAAAGGACATCCGCATCGGCGGAGGTGTTTCGGTCATTCGGCAATATCTGGAAGCGCGATTGGTGGATGAAATACATCTGGCTATATCGCCGGTGATATTGGGCACGGGAGAGAATTTGTTCTCAGGGATCAATCTGCCGGAGCTGGGTTTTGCTTGTTCGGAGCATATTGCGGGCACAGATGCGCTGCATGTCATCCTGAAAAGAGCGTGAATTCAAAATCTATCGGCGTTGGGGAACGTCTTCTTTTGAGTAATTGTAATTGTTCAAGGCAAGGATATATAGTATAATAATTCTTGAATTGATTCTTGTTACCCGGACGGGTAGTCCCGGAAAATAGTCAGGTATCTTTTTCCGATCTTTGGTTTAACTGCTGATTCATATTGTTCCAAATTTTATTGTAAGTTGCCCCCCCGAAGGAGCTTGTGTCTCAACTACATTCTGTCATCGCCCGTAGGGCTGGAGGAGACAAAGTCTCACTTTCATCCTTTAGGACTAGATTCCCCTTCAGGGAATGACAAAACGGGTTTTGATAAAGTCTCAAGTGAAAGGAGTGCGCTCAAGTTTCGTAGAGCTATTATGATTTTTAAATCAATTCCCCATTTTTTCTTGTTTTGTATTGTTGTGAGTCAAACGGGTTTTTTAAAAGCCGAAGACCCAATCGTTCCCGCGCTTTCCAAACCGGAAGTGGAACTGTTTATCGGCCAAGACAAACAAGCCATTTCCGATTACGTGCAGTCAATTAACATCCCGCCTTCCGGATTTATGACCTATACGTCTATTCAAGATTTGACCGGTTTAGAGGAACCCAGCGATGTGGGCGCAGGCGTGCAACATGCGCAATATTTGCTTGACCTTAACCCTGATTTGCAAGTGCAAATGGGTTTGTATATGGTTGGAGTTTGGGAAGATGTGGTGGCCGGTCTCTACGACGAAAATATTGAAAAACTTGGCGAATGGATAAAAAACGTTAAAACTAAAGTTTATTTACGCATTGGCTATGATTTTGATGTGCCGGAAAATAAATGTAATCCGGGCCTCTATATCCTTGCTTTCCAACATGTAGTGGACCAATTAAAAAAGCAGGAGGTAACCAATGTTCGCTACGTTTGGCATTCGCGCAACGGTAACTATATGAAAGATTGGTACCCGGGCGATGACTATGTTGATGTCTGCGCCATTTCATATTATCAACCCCGAAAAGTGGCTCCCCAAATGGTGGCGTTCGCTAAACTTCATCAAAAACCAATGATGATTGCGGAATCTGCACCTAAGGGCATTCCCATGGTAGAGGGAGAAATGGCTTGGGAGTTATGGTTTAAAACATTTTTTAAGTTTATAAAAGATAACGATATTAAGTTTGCCTGCTATGTAAACACAGATTGGGATAGCCAAACCCTTTGGGGAGACCAAAAATGGGGAGACACTCGCGTGCAGTTCAATAACGATATCAAAAGTAAGTGGCTCACCGCTATTCAGCAAGCTCCGTTTATTTATAAAGGCGCGCTGGTAAACGATGAAAAATTATTCCCAACAGCGGGTGAGGTAAATTCAAATCAGGATGTTCCGTCCCAGTCTTCGGAAGTTTCTCAGGTTCAATCATCCAACTGACATTTTCCATTAGTTCAGCCTGTTTGACTATAAAATCAAATATAGGTTTGCTATACTTTGCCTAATCCAATATGCGCGCTACTCGTTTTTACTTGATTTACGGATTGCTTTTTTCTTGGTTGATCCTAGTTCTTTTAGCGGCGTTCACAGTGAACGGTGTTATCTCCTGGTCCGTAGGTCTTATCTATATTGCCTATGACTCTTTTATCCAATGTTTAGTAGTGGGCATAAGTTCTCAAAACTTAAATGGCTTTAGGCCAGAGCCTGTTTTTGGGGTTTTTCCTTCTATTGCGGCGGTCGTTCCGGCGCGTAATGAAAAAAATATATTAGAAAAATGTTTAAGCGCGCTCTTTGGTCAAACGCGTCAACTTGGAGAAATTATTGTGGTAGACGATGGCTCTACCGATGGGACAATAGATTGGATGGCTCAACGCTACGATATGTCATTTGTTGGGAAAATAGGACGTTCCCGCCAATATCCGGAACTGTTTGTTTTATGCAAAAAACATAGCGGTAAAGCAGATTCTTTAAATGCAGGATGGCGTTTTGCAAAATCTGACGTGGTTGCAACCATCGATGCGGATACGGTGTTGGACCAACACGCTGTGGACGCAATGTGCCGCGCTTTTGCGCAGGACCCGTTACTTTTGGCGGCAGGGGGGGTCATTCATCCGGTTTGCAGACAGAGCCCGCTCGCGGGAGTTTTTGAGTTTTATCAAACTTTTGAGTATATGCGCAGTTTTCTGGAACGTTACGCGTGGATGTCTTTTCATACTTTGGTGCTTGTTTCCGGCGCTTTTTCCGCGTTTCGTAGGGATATTTTAGTTCAAATCGGGGGCTTTGACGTGCGTAGTTCGGTCGAAGATTATGAACTTATTTACCGAATGTATCGGCACTGTTATAAAACCGGTTTAAACCCTAACGTTAAGGTGATTTCTGACGCGCGCGCTTGGACGGACGCACCGGCTAACTTTGAAAAGTTTTTATTGCAGCGCAGCCGTTGGTTTGCGGGTTTCTTAGAAACAATTTTCAGCAACAAGGACATGGTGGCTAACCCGCGTTACGGTAGGTTTGGAAAGTATATGTTAATATTGAAGTTGATCGATACCTTAAAGCCGGTGTACGGTCTTTTTGCGATAATCATTTTTATTTTTTATATTTCATCCGGATACAAGCCATATTCGGGTATAGTCTATATATTGGCGGGCAAATTGATCTTTGATATAGCTTTTCACGCGAGAGCTTTTGCGCTCTATCACCGCTGGCAGGGATTAGATATTTCTAAATCCCTCTGGGTGCGCTCTTTTGGCGCGATCTTGACCGAACCGTTTGCCTTTCAAATTTTGCGCCATGTTTCCGCCGTGTTTGGTATTATTGCTTATCTTCGCGGTTACGTGGCATGGACACACCAACGGCAAGCAGCCTAAACTATTAGAAAAAGAGGAGCGTTATGAATAGAATTATGTGCAATTTAATATTAATTTCTGTTTTCACCGCGCAGCTTTTAAGCGCGCGAATAGCAAGCGCAGACGAGTTTTCTCGCGGGTTGGACTTAAAGCGTCAAGAAAAATTCGCCGAAGCCGCGCAAATTTTTGCCGGCATTGTTAAACAAGAACCTAAAAATGCGGATGCGTTGCAGCAGTTGGCCATGCTTTACGGGTGGCTAAACCGTTATGCGGACTCTATCAGTGTTTGGAAGTCGGCAATTGCGATCAATGCGCAGAACCCGGAATACCACGTAGGATTAGCCCGCGTGCTTAGTTGGAGTCAGGACCTGGAAGGGTCAGGGTCCGAATATCTCCGGGCCTTAAAAGTTGCTCCTAATGATTTTGATGCTTTAGCCGGGTTGGGCGATGTAGAAATGCAAAGTGGGCACGTGCAAAAAGCGCGGGACTATTATGCAAAAGCGCTGGCACAAAAGCCCGGGGATGAGGCGTTGATCCGGAAGTTAGCGGGCGCAGCCGCGCCCTTAATGTGGCGGCTAGACGGCGGGTTTTCTTACGACGGTTATTCGCAAAGCGTTAGCCGATTGGCAGAACGCAACAGTTATCTCCAACTTTCGCGTCAATTTGAATATAAACGTTCTTCGTTTTGGGCGCGGCATGAATGGCAAGACCATTTTTCGCTTACCGATAATATTTATTATGCCGGCGGCGCGATAGCGCCCAGTCCCTTCTTAGCCCTTCAAGCGGAACTGGGAGCGGTGAGTCAACCGCAATTTTTGCCCACCCAACAGTTTAACTTAAACATAACTTTGCCGTTGCACCGTTATTTTAATCCTTCTTTGGGTTTAAAATATTTAAACTATCGTGACGG
>JAHFBY010000475.1 GCA_023249835.1 Elusimicrobiota bacterium
GCAGAGCGCGCGGACCACGCGAGACGGAGAGAAAGTGAGCAACGAGGAGTCTTTAGAGCTTAATTATGATTTGAGCGGACGCTTGTCAGATTCCACTTACCGCACCAGTGAATTAGGCCACAGCGTTGTAACGCGCACGCAAACCTCTTGGAACAGTTTGGGCCAAGTGAGCGGACTGGTTCGCACTGCTTGGGAAAACAACGATCTCTACAAGAGCGTGGAAGAAGTTTCCGGTTTAACTTATGACCAACAGGGGCGCGAACTTTCCCGCGCCACTAAAATTACGGAGAGCGCAACTGCGTTAGGATTATATAAAAGTTCGCTAGTCTGGATGAGCCAAATGGTGTACAACCCTTTTGGCCAAACCGCGTCGTTTGACCGCGTAACCCAATATCTAGACGAAAAAGGCGCTGCCTATAAGCAGACTAAAGAATCTATATCCGGCAATAGCTACGACCTGTTGAGCCGGAACATTTCTTCCCAGGTTTTAAGTCAAGAGTACCGCCAGGAAGCGGACGGCAGCTTTACGCAAAGCGGAATAGAACGGAAAGTGCAAAGCCAGGTTTTAAGTTTCAATGCGCTGGGCCAGTCGCTGCGCACCGAGCGAGAGACACAAACCTTTGATTCTGGAACGCTGGTGCGCAGTTCTAAGGAAAGCGCGCTAGAGGATAACGGTTACGACGATCAAGGGCGGCTCACGTCCTCGAGCGCGCAAAACGAAGAGCGCGGCGCGGACGGGAGTTTACTTTCTCTTACCCAAGTCACCACCACAGATCAAAAATACAATTCTGCAAACCAAGTTTCAAGCTATAAACGCACGAGCGTAGAAGGGAGCAAGACCACCCAAGAGACCATTTTATCGGACCTGCGTTACGATAGTTTAGGACGGTTAAACTATCAGTCCAGTGAGGTCCATGAATCAGGCAGTGGTTTAGATCATACCTTCCGCCAGACTTCGGAGTACCTTTCCTTTGACGATCAGGACCGCGCGTGGGATTTCCGGCAGACCACTTTAGATGGCAGCCGGCTGACCCAAAGCGTAACGCAAATGGCGCTTTACGATAACCAGGGCCGCCTGCTTTCCTATAAGAAGAGCACGACGCAAGACAACCAGATTATAGAAGAGCAGACCCTTGCGGACAACATCTACGATGTTTTGGGTCGGCTGCTGCAAAGCCGAGTGAAAAGCGTGGACCAGGGCAAAACGCAAGAAGTTTGGACGCAAAACTTAAAGCTGGACGCGCAAGGGCGCGCGCTTTTAATGGAACGGCAAACCAAAGAGCTGGACGCAAGTAACGCAGTGATAAAGCTATTGATAGAAAAATCTGCTGAGGAAACCCAATACAATGCCCTGGGGCAAACTATTTTTACCGCGGTTAACATCACGGAGCTTAGCGCAGACGACATAAGTTTAAATCACAGTTACAGCGTTGTAATGGAAAACAACGCCTATAATGAGCGCGGGTTAGTAACCCAATATGCGCGCACCACAATAGATCATGCAAAGAAAACCGTGGAACAAACTTTAGAAGATCAAACCTATGACGCTAAAGCGCGGTTGTACTCTAACCGGTTGTCCGTGCAAGAACTGGTTACGGACGTCCTGGATCATTCCTATGAGACGGCGTTAATATCCGCGCAGTACAATGGGTTAGATCAAATCAGTTCGCAAGCGCGGGAACGCACGGATTACGGCAAAACCACAACGGAAGCTTCGTATGGGTTTAGTTACGATACTAAAGGGCGTCAAATTAAAAGTTCAACTTATGTTGTGGAAACAGGGATGGGATTAGCACACAGTTACTATAAGTCGAGCGAAATTTTAGCGTACAACGTTTTGGGTCAGGTGGCGGAGAGCAAGGATGAGACTTACGGGGACAGCGGCGCGGTGATGCGGAACACGGCCTCGCATCGCAGGAACATGGAATATGACAGTTTGGGGCGAACGTCTGCATATTGGGAAGCGCAGATAACAAATGCCGCGCCAGGCCGGATCGTCACGGTGGCGCGCAG
>JAHFBY010000126.1 GCA_023249835.1 Elusimicrobiota bacterium
TAGGGTGGCGGTTAAAGCAGAAAGCCTGCGTTTAAGAAATCCCCATAACAAGAGCAAAAGGGACGCAGAAAAACCCCAAACTACCAGCGCGCCGGCCACTTCCGATTTTAACAACAACGCCCAAAGTTCAAGCATTTCCAGGTTGTGCGGAAAGTAGGTGTAAATAAAATAAGGGTCAGGGTTTAGATTCCCGCGGTTGATGTAGAAACTGGGAATTGCCAAATGCACTAAAAAAGTGTCGGAATAGGTTTGCGGGCGAACAGCGGAAACAAACAACGCGGACAGCGTCAAAAATAAAACAAAAAATGTTGCGAGCATTATTATCTCAGAGTCACGCGCTTTTTTTATCGCCCAGCTTGGGAACTTGGCTGCTACTCCTATGGAAAACTTATAGGAGCGCAAGGCGTAAGAAACGCCCAGCAGTGCCACGACAAAAGCAGTTATAGGATAGAGCAACCGCGCCCAGCCAAGCAACAACCAAAGCAGGCTTAAAGCTATGCTGCCAAGAAGATAATGCAACGCAATTTGTTCCGGCAAAGAAATTTCAGATTCGGTTCCGCTCAAACAAAATTTAACCAGTAATTTCCCGGCGCTATTAATCGTTAAGCCCATCATGGCATAAAGGAAGTATCCGGACAAAGCGTGGAAATAACCGCCGCGATAACCGCGAAACAATAAACAAAGGTTGTCGATTATTATAGAAAACGGAAGAAGCGAACAATCAGGAATTTTAAGGTTGCCTAACCGGTATTGCTGAAAAGCTTGAACAAAAACGGTTAAAACAACAACGGCGGAAGTAAAGTAAAAAGATAAAACGTGGTTTCGATTAACTGACAGGTTCAATGGCTATTTTGATTTTGCTTGTTGCGTTCAGCGATAAAAATCTTATACCCAATCAAACCTACCAACACCGCCGGCAAAAGCAGCAACAATAAAATGCCCCAAAAAAAACCTTTACTCAAAGCTGATCCCGCTTCGCCAAAACAAACCGAACAACTCCAAACGGGCTGTACAACCGCGGCTAGGATCCCTGCGAAAAATATTTTTTTAACTTTCACTTTATTAGAAAATCAGGAAGGATCAAACCCAACAAAAGCAGCGCAAAAAAAATGGCAGCACAAAACAAGCTGCGGATCAACTTTTTTTCGCTGATCATATGCATGAAAAAAAGAGTGATTAAGCTGACTTTTGTAAAAGCGACCGCCAAAGCAATGGCAATGGCAACGGGCCTGGCAACGCGCAGGTATGAAACGCCCACCGTGAGCAGGGTCAAGGCGCCCAAAGCGCCAAACACGATCAGATAAACTTTTTTCTGCGAAGAATGGGGGTGGATGTTGGCCAAGGGATTATCAGTCATAAGAGTCGCTTTCCTTAATTCTACAGCAAATAAAAGATAGGGAACAGTATCACCCAAACTAAATCCACGAAATGCCAGTAGAGTCCGGCATATTCAACCCGCTCGTGGCGCAAATCAGTATAAAGGCCTAATTTAGCGTTACGCAAAAGATAGCCGATAAAACCCAATCCGCCTAAAACGTGCAGCATGTGCAGACCGGTCAATGTAAAATAAAAAGAACCGAACAGGCCGCTTGAGAGCGTTATCCCTTCATGCCATTTATGCGGATACTCATAAGATTTTATGCCTAAAAAACAACACCCCAGCAAAAGTGATATCCATAAGTAACGAATGAGCCCCTTTTGGTCATTTTTTTCAATAGCGTCCAATGCCAAAACCATCGTTACCGAGCTCGTGATCAAAACAAAAGTGTTTAACGTTGCCAAAGGCACTCCCAACATTTCTCTTGCCGGGATTACGAAGAAATCAGATCCGGTGCGCAACACAACATAAGCGCTGATAAAACCGCCAAAGAGCATCACTTCTGAGGCTAAAAAAACCCACATCCCCAATTTTCCGTTAGGTATACCCGTAACAGTTTCTTCTGCGGAATGGTTCATTACTCGCTCTCCCCTTGCGGCCAATAATCTTTTTCCCGGCCAGGCACGCTATATTCATACGGTCCGCGATAAACAGTTGGGTTTTGCGCAAAATTCATGTGGGGTAAAGGAGGGGAAGGGCAGGCCCACTCAAGAGTGGTCGATTGCCAAAGGTTTTCTTCGGTCTTATCCCCTTTAAATATGCTGATGAAAAAATTGAGAATAAAAGGAACTTGAAACAGCAGCAAAGTTATTGCAGAAAACGTCATAAAAATATTGGTGGGTTGAACCACAATGTTGTGAGCCTGAACCGTGGGATCAAACAAACGCCTCTGCACCCCGGCCATACCTTGGATAAACATGGGAAAAAAAATACCGTTCATGGTTATGATCGTGCCCCAAAAATGGATGAAGCCCCACTTCATGTTCATCTTGCGGCCAAACATCTTTGGGAACCAAAAATAAATGCCGCCCATGAGGGCAATCATTGTGCCGGTGACTACCACGTAATGAAAGTGACCGATCACGTAGTAGGTGTCATGCAAATAGATGTCAGTGGGAGTGAACCCCAAAGGCAAACCGGTCAGTCCGCCAATGCCAAACATGGGTAAAAATGCCAAAGCGAAAAGCATGGGCACGTTAAAGCGGATGGAAGCTTTTCGTAGACTTAACAAATAACAAGTTAAAATTAAAATTGAGGGGATCGATATCAGCATGGTCGTGGTCATGAAGAGATATGATAAGGAAGTCTTCATACCGCTGATAAACATGTGATGCGCCCAAACCATAAAAGAAAGCACTCCAATGGATGCAAAAGCGCCGACAAGTTCTTTATATCCAAAAATGGGTTTGCGCGTGTTGTTGGTAATAATTTCCGCGACGATCCCCATGGCCGGCAAGAGCAAGACGTAAACTTCAGGATGTGCTAAAAACCAAAAAAGGTGCTGCCAAAGGAGCGCGCTGCCTCCTCCCGCAGCGTCGATCAATTTACCTCCCACAATAATGCCTTTGGGAATATAAAAACTGGTATGCGCAATGCGGTCTAAAAGTTGAAGGATAGCGCCTGCCTGCAGAACCGGAAAGGCAAATAAAAGTAACAGCGCGGTTATGAACTGCGCCCAAACGAATATGGGCAACCGAAACCAAGTCATGCCCGGCGCGCGCAGGTTAACGGTGGTAACAATAAAATTAATCGAACCTAAAAGCGAAGAAGTGATTAAAAATGTCATGGCCAACAGCCAAACCGTTTGGCCGGGAGAGATAATTGAAAGCGGAGCATACGAAGTCCATCCGGATTGGGCCGCGCCGCCAGGCAGCACAAAACTCATCAACATCAAAACGCCGCCTAAAAAATAAACCCAATAGGACATCATATTCATGCGGGGAAACGCCATGTCCCGCGCGCCAATTTGCAACGGCAAAAGATAGTTTCCAAACGCGCCCACGCCTAACGGAACGATCCCTAAAAAGATCATGATCGTGCCGTGCATAGCGCCAAAGGTGTTGTAAGACACCGGATGCAGCACTCCGCCCGGAGCCATGAAATTAGGCAAAAGCGGTCCAATTAAAGGAATGGGCGTGCCGGGATAAGCTAACTGCCAGCGCATCAGCAAAACCAAACTAAACCCCAGCAAAAGAAAGAGCAAAGAAGTGATCATATACTGAATTCCAATTACTTTGTGATCTAGCGAAAACACGTATTTACTGATAAAAGTTTCTTCGTGATGGCGTGAATCCTGCGTCATATATTACCTTTCCGTTAAATGTTGCTGCATTTCCGCTGAAGCGGTTTGGGTCCATTGGTCAAAATCTTCCGGGGAAAGAACATAAGCGTCGCCGCGCATACGGTAGTGTCCGCTGCCGCAAAGCTGAGCGCAGCCAATTTCAAAGGTTCCGGTTAAAATGGGTTCAACCCATACCGGAAAAACCATTCCCGGAACGTTGTCCTGTTTTAATCTAAATTCCGGAATAAAGAAACTATGAATAACGTCCATGGAAGTGAGCTTTAAAAGCGCCTTTTTCCCCATTGGCAAATAAAGTTTATTAATTGAAATAATATCGTCGTTTCCGCGAACGTCGCCCGGATCAATCCCCAGGGGATTGCGTAAATGCACGAACTGCGCGGAACGATTGCCGAATTGACCGTCTGGTCCGGGGTATTGAAACAACCAATTGAACTGCTGGGCAACAACGTGCACTTCCACAGCTTCTCCAGACTTTGGCAAATCTTCACGGATGTGGGCCCAAATAGGTATCCCTACCGCTGCCAAAAGCCATACTTCAAAAACAAAAATTAAGACGTCGGTAATGTAGGTCTTCCAAGTGCCGTGTCCGGTGTATTCCGCTTTCGGACTTTTTGATTGGCGATAGTTAATCAAACAATAGGCCATATAAACGGCCCAGAAAAAAAAGATAATAAACATTGCCCAGTGTAAAATTGACAATGCACCGTCCACTTTATAGGCATAGCTCGATGCTTTTAAAGGAAGTCCCCAACCATAATTTGACAGATCAAAATGTTTCATTAACGCGTTACCAGCCGTCCCCGGAACTGGCCGGACGCAATCAAATCAAATACTCCGCAATTGCTTCAATCTCTTCTTTAGACAATAGTTCACCCCAAGCCGGCATACGAATCATTGGCGCCGGCTGCGCAGGGTCCGCAGGATCGGAAACCTTGCCCTTGGCAATGCGTTCTTCCATTTCTTCATGCGAATATCCGTCCGCAACGTACGTCAAAGAAGGAATTTTGCCGCCCACAACATTGTTGTTGGGCATACCTCCTTTACCCTCTACGCCATGACAGCCAATACAGCCAACGTGCTCAAATAAAACTTTTCCCCTTTTTTTAGGGTCGTCCGCAAGATCAGCCGCGTCCCAAGGTTTAACTTGGAATTTAAAGGCTTCCCCTTTAAGCGAAGAAAGATAAGCGACCAAAGCTATGCGCACGTTTTCCTTCAAATAAAAATTCGGCATAACCGTATGCGCATTCCAAGCTTCCGGCTCTTTTAGCCACAGGTCCAACCATTCCGGAGTTTTGCGAAATCCAATAGTCGTTAAATCCGGACCCAACGTCCCTCCTTGGCTGCCAATGCGGTGGCAGGTAGCGCACCCGTAACCGCGGAAATAAGCTTCTCCCGTAGCCGCGGCATCGGAGGGCTTGGCGCAACCGTTAAGCAGCGGGGACAAAGCAAACACTAGACACAATAGCAGACCAAAATTTTTATTCATCTGAATTTAAAGATTATTTTTCGGGAAACAATAAATTTGAAATATCGTACAAAAATATTCTTTTGGGGTCAATTAACAAGCCGCATTTCCGTATTTATGATTTTACCAATTTGCGGGCGTCAGCCAATATAGAAGTGAAAGATTCAGGCGAATCCGAATCATAATAGTTGCGAACCCTGCCCTGATCGTCAACTAAAACCAGTTTAGTGGTGTGGACCATGCGCGAGGCTGCAGGAGCATTGGAGTTTTTACTTAAAGGAAGCGCAAATCCTTCGCTTACCAACTTTGCCAGATCCGATTCCTCTCCGCGCACAAAATACCACCGGTTAAAATCTGCGTTAAAGCGTTGGCCGTAACGTTTAAGAACAGGCAAAGTATCGCTTTGCGGGTCCACTGTAAAAGTAACGAGTTTAATGTCCACGGGCAAATCCAATTGAAGTTTAGCCATACGGCCGGTGAGCAGCGGGCAAGGACCCATGCAGTTGGTAAAAACAAACCCGGCAATCCATACCTTGCCTTTGAGAGCGGACAAGCTTAAAGGTTGTTCGCGCCCCCCAACAATTGCCGGGAAACTAAAATCGGGCAATGCCTTATCATAGGATATTTTTTGCGGGACATGGGCTTGGTACCTTGCCCAAAGAGACAAACTAAGCAATAAAGATACCGCGACCAATGTGACAACGATGGGTTTGCGCATTAAGTAAGTTAGTATACTATTAATACGCGCTGTCTAAAAGATTTATGCTACATAGCGTATCCCCAAGTGCGCAAAAGGTCGCCGTCTCGGTTCCAACGTTCGCCAATGTCAGTGCGGTAAAACATGTTGGGAATAATGATATTTTTTAATCGCCCATAAACTTCTTTGCGCGCGTCTTCCATGGTAGACCCTGAACCGGTAACGACCATAACGTATCCAGAACTGCCGGTTAAACGCCATTCGCCTTCCACCAGCTTCACGTCTTGCGG
>JAHFBY010000127.1 GCA_023249835.1 Elusimicrobiota bacterium
AGCTGTGGACTCTTTGGCCGCGGACACCGCGTTTTGACCGGAAGAAAACCTGCTTTGCGCCGCGGCAAGCGATTCCGCCAAATCTTTCGCATTTTTTGCCAGAGGGTCGTACTGCGTTTGCAAAGTCGCGGCGTTGCGCGAAAGCGTATCCAACTGCGCGCTGCCTTCTAAAATTAGTAGGTTCAAATTACCCCACTCTGTATAAACGTCGTGATAGTGTTGTATGGTATTGAAACTGTTGCCCAAGTGGTCAGTTAAAGAATTAAGTTTCCTTAGCGCGTCCACTTCCAAATAAATATCGTTGTGATTAACTTCATAGGTGCCGTAGTAACCGTCCTCTACTGTCAATATACGGTAATCGTACGTACTGACGCGAGCTTTATACTCCATATAATGCCCGTAGTAGTAGTATCCAAAAAATGCGAGAAGAGGCCGGCGTCCGTACTCATAAATTTCCGCCACGTCGGTCGCGTTTCTGTATTTCCAGGCATCCAGCGTTGCGGTTTGATCGGATTCCAACTTTCTGGCCGCGTCCAGTTGTTCCGCTACTTTAGCACGGTCAGACTCGGCTTGCTGGTATTGGGCTTGGAGCTGCTGAACTGCTAACTCGGCGCTCGAAAGCTCAAAATTGGCCTGCGCCAGGTCGCGGGCGTTTGCCGCCAACTGGTCAACGTAACCGCCCGTACCCTCGCTTAGCGATTGGCACAGTTCCATAAACTCTTTCGCGCCGGCCGCCAAAGTTTCGCTCTTTTGTAAAACGGACTGGGCCGCGTCGCGCAAAGATTGCACTGCGGTTTCAGGTTTCCACACTCTAAACGCGTACAGCGCCTCTTCGCTTGCTTTGTCAGTGGGCAGGAACCCCGCGGTCGCGGACTGAGCCGCGCTCTCTTTACGGTTTAAATCAAAGAGCGCGTTCACCCAATCTTGATATTTATACTGCAGATCTTGGACCTTGGCTGTCACAGAAGCCGGCAAAACGTTTGCCGATGCGTTTAAACTTGCCAACACCGTTTCCATTTCAAGCTGTTCCGCCAATCTTGATTGGGCCCAACCCGAGAGGTTAGCGCTGGAATCTTTCCACAAACTCAACTGTTCGCGCAAAAAGCGCTCCGTTTCCATCACCTGCGCGGAAGATTCCGATAACAGCGCGATTGCAGACTCTAACTCCGCGTTTGCCGCATCAAAACCCGATTCGAACCGCGCTTGATCGGCCAACCGTTCAGACTGCAAGTTCCGCACCGTTTCCATGACCGCTTCCACTTGATCGGCTTGCGGCAGAGAAAGTCCAAACTCCTTTTGTGTTTGGCTATAAACTTTTTCCCATTCGCTGTAAACAGAGTCAACCTCTGCCTGTGCAGCGGCAACTTGTTCGGACTGTTTGGAGAAAACCGCGTTCAATTCGTCCAAAGAGGTTTTTATGGAGGAAAGCTCAGCAAATTCTTGGAACTCGTAACCGCGCTTAAGCGAATTTAAATCATAGTCGGTCATTTGGCCGGCGGGGTTATACCGAACATTTTGATAACGGTTAATGGAAACTTGCTCTTTAACCTCGCGCGTCCTTTGCGCAATATCAGCGGAGAGCGCGGCCTTTTCCTGGGGAGAAAGGTTTTGCCAATTCAGTTCCGCTTGATCCACGTGAACCACGTCCCCTTCGAAGGAAGTCTCGGTATAAGCGATCGATTGGTCCAAAGCGTTATAAGTCATATCATAACGCAGGAGCTGGGTTACCTTGTCTAAAGGTTTGCCGTCAGAATCTTGCCCTGTTTCGTGCAGGCGCGCGGAATAGATTGCCTGGTTGTGAGAAGAACCAATATAGGTCACCGCAATTTGAGACAGGCTCTTTTTTTGCGGGTAGAGCGTGTTCAAACTCTCTTCCTGCCACTCGGTAGGACGTCCAAGGGCGTCTTGATCAATTTGAATGCGGCGCGTAACCGTGGCAGTATAGTCAAAGGGGTGCAGCTTGGCATAGGCGGAATCAGGATCAGATATGGCGTCTGTGCCCGCCATAGTAAAGAGCTCCTTTAAGTTGGCTAAAGAGCTTGTAAACAAGTCAGAAATACCGGCGCGAAGTTCAACGGCCGTTTCCGCGGCAGAAATGAGATTTTCTTGAACCTGCAAGGTTAAACTTGCAGCTTGCGCCTTCACGTCCTGAAAGAACGCAGCCAATCCATCGGTTAAAGATGCGGCCCATGAATAAGGAGAGAGCCATTCTTTAAATTTATCGACCAAATCCCGGCTATACCCTAAAAGCGCGGCAAGCGTAAATAATGGGCCGGACAGGGTTTGTTCCTCGGTTCCATTGGGGTTTTCCAGCCACTCAACAAGTGAACGTTTGGCCAAAGATTCTAAATCGCTTTCCCCCGCCACTTTACGCTCTTCGAGCTTGCGTCCGTCGGAATCGTAGCGGATTTGATCCACAACTGTTTGCGATGGCGTTGCCGATGCTCCGGAACCGATCAGGAGTTCTTCATAGCCGGCCAACATTCCAGCGGTTCCAGCAGATTTGTCATAATAGCGCATATTTCTGCGCAGCAGGTTTTGGCTATAGTCTTGGCTCCCGTCCTGGGTCTGTTTATGCGTCGTGTTTTCTTCAAAGTATGCGATGAGTTTGCCCTGATCGTTATATTGGGCGCGGCTCCACTCCTGAACGCTGTCGGTCGTTTCCAAACCATCAGCGCTCACGCGCACAGTGTGCGTGAGATTGTGCTCTTTTTTTCCGTTCGCGGTGTACCCGTCGGCAAAGTCCGCGCTCCAATCCGTGATATATTTTGCGTCTAACTTTTTCTCGTTATTTTCCGTTAAATATTCAAGACCAACTTCATGATATTTTAATAGCCGGTCCATGTTTCCATAGCCCACAGCGTTCCAATCCGAGACCACCTCTTTGCCTTCGGACTGCAAGGACTGATGATAACTCGAGGTTCGTTCCAACGCATCATAGAGCCCTTGGCTCCAAGCTTTAACGTAACGTTCAGAAACCACGTCCCATCCGGTTTCCAGGTAGTCTGCGGTTTGACCAAAAATATTATAGGATACGCCGGTCTGTATTTTTTCGTAACGGCCGTTCTCGTTCCAACCGCTCTCCTGCCAATCTGTTACCCGTCCCAAAACATCGTATCCGCTTAGGACCATAGAATCGAACTTGCGCAACGCGGCGGCGCTGCCCCAATCTCTTTGCACCGCTTCCAAGTTAGAGGTTCCCTCTTCATGGAATCCCGCGACAAAACTATTGTCGTCGTAGGTGATGTTGGATCGGGTTAAATCAGAATGGCCCAGCCAGTCTGAATCCTGAACTTCCCGATAGCCCAAGGCCCTGCCTTGATCGTCCAGCGCGCTGGCGTTCCAGGATCGGGTATAAGGATCCTCATTTTTAATACCGGTTTCCTTGTAGCTAAGGAGGCGTCCAAAAGAGTCGTAGGTCATTGACTCTTTGCTCAACTGGGAATGGGTGTCCAGGAGGAGAACCCCTAGCAGATCAACCGCGTTTCTATCGATATTTTCCGTATAAGAAAGCAGGAGTCCCCGCTCATCATAAACGCCGTTAGTCCAAGTCCGCGTTTGATTTTCCGTTGCCTCTAAATATTTTGTCTCCGGAGAATAATAGCGGATCGTACTCTCTTCGCTAAAACCCGTGGAATGGCCGGACCGGTCGTAACCGGCAAGCTCTTGCGCGCGCCAAAGTTTAGAAATGGTGCGCAAAGTTACATCAGGAGCGCTTTCGGAACTGTCTTCAGTGTACTCGCTCAAACGTCCCCAACCGTCGTAAAGTGTTTGGGTCTGTTCGCGCGTTGTGCTCAGGGTTTGGCCTTGCACCGCAGAGCCGAAATCTCGTTTAACCTCTTCGTAATAGTGTTTGAGTTGTCCTTGGACATTGTATCCATCGTAAAATTCCGCGGACCATTTTTTTTCATAGTTCCCGTTTTCCCGATTTTTTCCGGTTGCATGATAAGAACTGAGCTGCCCGTTACGGTTATAGTCGCCTTCGGTCCAAAGCTCATGATAACTTCCATTGGCATCGCTTTGCCCCTCTTCAAGGTAAGAGCGTTTGCGTTCCTGGTCGTCATAAACAACTTGCGAAGTGTGGCGAACAAAATTGCCCAAGGGATTTGCCCCCTCTTCGCTCCAACCCATTAATTGGCCCAGACCGTTATAGGAAAGAGCTTGCCAAGCCTCCTTGGTGAGCTGTCCAAAAAAGTCTTTGACCTGTTGCCGGTAAGAAAGGATACGGTTTTGATCGTCGTACACTATTTCCGAACGGTCGGTACGTTGTTCGGTAAAAAATGTTTCCCCTCCGTTTTGTACTGCGCGTTCGCTATAGCTTAAAACTTTTCCAAAAGCGTCATAATCCGTACTAATCCTTTCGGTCTGTTTAACAACTTTCGGTGCGGCACTCGAACAACTCTCCTGCAAATAGCTGATAACGCGGCCCCAAACATCGTAGCGGGTAGAAGACTCTGATACAGTTGCGGTCTCATCTAAAACCGGTTCCTTGGACACGCGATGAGTTGTCTCTTGCTTACCGATCAATTGACCCAAATCGTTATAGCTGAGTAGGGAAAGGTCAACCTTGCGCGTTACCCCCGGTTCCGAACTTGCGCTAAAAGTATCTTCGCTTGCAATCAAGCGGCCATAAGAATCATAAAGGGAGTCTGTCCGTATTTGGGTTTCGCTGGTATTGATCCCAGTACCGGTTTTTTCCGTTACTAATGTAAAGCCTTTTTGAGAGTCCGCGCGGTAAGTAATATCGCTATAACGTTGAACCACGCTTAAGTCCGGTTTATCCGATGTGCTGATGCGGTCGGTTTGAGCGTCCCTTAGTCCGTTATCGCCGTAAGAGAGAGCGCTTTGGGTTTGGGCCGTGACGCCTGCTTTTGTTTTGGATTCGTCGTATTTGATCAGTTCGCCCAATCCGTTGTATTGGCCCTGGCTCCAAGTCAGGTTTTCTTTGGCATCGCCAGAAATGTTTGTCTCTTGTATATAAGCGATCAACTGCCCGTTTGAATTATAATTGGCGTCATGATAATCGGTCGTAACAGTTTGGTCATAGGTTAAAAGATCAATGCGGGAGAAGCGGCGCGCAATTTGATTGTAACTCTTCACCAAATTGTCCAAATTATAGTTTGCGCTCCAAGAGATATCCTCTGCCATTTCCGGCGCCGCTGTATCGGATAAGAGCTTTTGAACGTACCCGGTCAACCGGCCTAATTGGTCATAAACTTGCCCGGATCGTTCCTGCACTACCACTGAACTATTTTTTGTAACGGAGTCCCTATAACCCAGGAGTTGTCCCAACCCATTATAGGATTGGTTGCTGCGCCCGGTAACTTGGCGAGTTTGCAAAGTTAAGTTGTCGAAGATTTCCAGATAACTTTTCTGGTGGTTAAGGCTCAAATAGCCTATCTCGGAAAGTTCGCGCACGGTCTCCACATGCAGAGACGTATCCGAACCCTCTCGGTTATGCTTTAGCGTTTCTTCCCGGCTATCGGTTAATTGACCATAAGAATTATACTTGGCTCCGGAATAGATGACTTGGGTAAGAAGGTCAGGCTCTGCGCTGGACTTAACAGTGTCCTCATACCCGCTCATTCGGGCTTGACCGTCATATTGGATTAGAGAACGTTCTGTCTCAGTGTGGTTTCGGATCGTTTCTCCCTCCTGGTCCAGGCTCTCTTTATAACCTTGGACCAATCCCCAATCGTTATATTTTACCGCTTGCCAAAAACGTTTTTCAGTTATGCCGGGTTCAGTAATTTTTTGGGTCTGCTCCGTTTGTAAGCGGCCCCAAACATCGTACTCTCTTGCCAGCGTTAACTCTTTGACGCTGAGGTCAAAAGTTGCGCCGTTGTCTGCTGCGCTATATTCCCGGCGCGTTGACCCAGAAGCGGTCAGGCTGCCCAAAGCGTTATATTTCGCATTAGCAAAATCAATATGCACTCCCAGCTCCGGATTCTCAGTTGAACTTTGCGTTTCCGCATAACTTGCAATCTGTCCCAACCCGTCATAGACAATACCGCTTCGATCCTCAGTACGGGTTTGGTTTAAAGCGGGGTTTCCCTCGGCAATGACTTCGATTACTTTATGTTCATGCTTCACTTGTCCGGAACTGTTCCAA
>JAHFBY010000128.1 GCA_023249835.1 Elusimicrobiota bacterium
CTGGAGCTATCAGTTTAGTGGGGGTAAGTTATAGTTCTATAACCATTACTTGGGGTACGAATGGCAATTCATTGACAACTCCAACCTCCTATCAAGTTCAAATTTCTTCAGGGGACAGTAGTTTTGCTACCTTTACAACCAGCAGTGTTACTTTTACTACCATATTATCTACCTCTGGATTGACACGTTCCACAACATATTATTTTAGAGTGCTGGCATTTGGTATTGGTACGGCTTCTAGCGCTTATAATGCAACTTTGACTACAGTAACGACTAGTGTCGGTAATATTATTACCAGCACAGTCAGCGCATTTACTGTCGCTTCTATATCAACGACTAGTATAACGTTTGGCTGGACGGATAATACAAGTGACGAAGATGGTTTTTATGTGCTTAACTCTACTGCTGGAAAATTAGGTTCAGTGGGCGCTAATGTAACCTCATTCCAGCTTACTGATCAGTTGCCTAACACATTAGTTCAGGTATCTGGAATCTCAGCGTTTAATTCTGTGAATGCTACAACTCTTACGGTTACGATTAGCAGCTATACTTTGGCCAATGCGCCGGGAACGCCGACTTTTGTTTCAGTTACACAGAATGCTTTAACTATCGCTTATAGCACAAATAGTAACCCCAGCAGCGTTAAGTATGAAATTTCTAAATCCACTGATAATTTTGTGTTTCAAGCTGGTATTTCAACACCTATTGCATTTTCCGATTCAAATATTAGCAGCACCGCCTATATTAGTGGATTAAATTCGGGTGGAACGTATTACTTTAGGGTAAGGGCTAGGAACAGCGACAGTGTTCTCACCTCTTTTAGCGCTTCGATTACAACTATTACTTTATTGGCAGAAGTGGTTCAATCTACCGGTGGAACTGTAAGCGCTGGAGGAACTACCGTAGTTGCTGACGCTGGTGTATCCATAACAAATACTACTTTAAGTGACGGCACCACTCAACAGAGCTTAATTAGCACTCAAACTGCAACCGTTACTTATGGTAGCGGTATATCATTGGACCTTCCTCCTGGGGTACAGTGCACGGTTTTTGCAGGCGCGGACAGCATTGTTTTTACCAGCACTAAGTCTGTGCCAGTTACGGAAAGCGGATATACGTTTACCCCTACATCTGGAACCTTAACAGTGCAAACTTCAAATGACACCTTGACCGTTTCTCTTTCTTCAAGTTCGCCACAAACTTTGGCTACTATTTTGCCAAGTACAGGTAAAAAATCTATTTCTTTTACATTGAACCCCCCGTCCGGTAAAATTAAAGCAACTATACCCTCGGGATCTTTTACGGGGAGAGTTAGTTTATCGATTACAGTGCCGTCAACATTCCCGTCTGCAGCTAAAGCGTTTGTCAATTCAGCAAAACATGCGCAAGTGCTCAATATTCCATATGGAGCTGCTTCCTCAATTAGTGGTTTCGGATTAGGATTGCAAATCAATGTTAGCGATGGATTGCAACCTTCAAAACCTATTCCAATATCCATTGAATATAGAGATTCCGATATTAATAATTCAGATATCAATAGGCTCAGCATTGCCCGATATGACACTACTTCTAATCAGTGGTTAACTTTGGATACGGCTGTGGATAGAGTTGTTAAACGCGCACAAGGAACAACCAGCCATTTAAGTACGTTCCAGCTTATGGCTTTGACCGCAGCAACAAACGTAGATGGGGTCCGAGCTTATCCTAACCCTTTGCGTTTCCATAGCGATTCAACCAAAGAGATGGTTTTTACGAATATGAACGCTGACGCAGGAATTAAAATTTATACATACCTTGGCGAATTGGTGCGCACTTTAATTACAGATTCTAAGGGACAAGCTAGATGGGATGGGAAAAATAACTCTGGAGAAGCTGTGGCGAGCGGTGTCTACTTAGCCTACGTTGAAGGCGCTGAAGGAACCAAAAAAATATTAAAGGTAGCGATTGAAAGATAAATGAAAAGATATAAAAGTATTTATAGGGTAATAGCTCCGCCAGTTTTTCTATTATTGTTGCTAACTATGCGCAATTCTGCTCAAGCTGAATTTCGGAGGTCGGTTGGAACCAGTTCAGCGCAATTTCTTAAGTTGCCCGTTAATGCACGAGCAATAGCTTTGGGTGAATCGTATTCTTCCATCGCCGATGAGTCCGATGCGATATATTGGAACCCCGCAGGTTTATATCGGGTAAAAAATAAATCGATTTCGCTAATGCACGCCTTATATTTAGATAATATCTACTATGATTTTGGATCCTATTCCCAAAGAATAGGAGATTTTGGCGCGCTTGGCGTTGGCGTACAGTATTTAGGAGCAGGCAGTATAACCCAAGTGGACGAATCTAATTCTGATGTTGGAACCTATAAACCTCATGATTGGGCACTGTCTGTTGGTTGGGCGCATAAATTGACCGATTTTGGTTCAGATCAAGAGTTTTTAGTTGGGTTTACTGGAAAATTTATTCAATCTAGAATTATTGAAACTGCGGCTACCGGCGCCGCGGATGTAGGGTTGATGTGGAGTCCAGTTAAAAGAGTGTGGGTTGGAGTTACAGCGCAAAATTTAGGGCCGGCTCTGAAATTTAAAAATGAAGGCGGAAATTTGCCGGCTACAGTGCGTGTCGGAAGTTCGTATAAGATTTTTGAACCTAAAATTGAAGTTCGGGATAAAGGCGATACCTATAGCGTTTCTGATGCGTGGATAGCAAGTATGGACATGATTGTCACGCGCGATAATAATCCAATCGCTGCTTTAGGTACGGAGTATAAGCATCCGGTGAGCACTGAATTAATTGTTTCAGGACGGATAGGGTACAATAGCCGAACAGCAACTGATATTAGACAATTTACAGCCATGAGTATGGGGATTGGTTTGGATTGGCAGCGATTTTGTTTTGATTTTGCTTGGGTGCCATTTGGTGAGCTTGGTCAAAGTTATCGGTTTAGCATTACAAAACGGTTTTAATTTGTGAATTTTACTGTCCACTGTTTTCTGTAAGCAAAAATCTAAAATCCAGTCCCTTCTTTTGTTTAGTGAGCAATGCTCATTTTTATTTTTGTTTTTATATTGTTAAATTACCTTTATGGAACAATTAACCTCAAGTCCCCAATTTAGACGGCGTATCGTAGTTATTAAACGGCTATTGCAAATGAAATATGTTTTGCTGGTCCTTTTAACTGTTTTGCTCACCGTAACTGTTATTTCATTGGATTTCTATTATGTGGTGGGAAAAGTTTTTCTGGAAAAATTAAGCGAAGGAGATTCAATCGCAATAGTTAAATCTGCGAGCAAATTGTTGGCGCTTCATTTTTCAATATATATTTTTATTGTGTTAATAGTTTCAGTTTTTATTTCGCACCGTTTTGCCGGTCCCATCTTTAGGCTCGAACGAATTTCAGAGGCGGTGTCTAAAGGGGACTTGACCGTGCGCGCATTTTTTCGAACAGGAGATGAGCTTTTTGAAACAGCGGAATATATGAATAAAATGGTTGATTCTTTAAAAGAAAAAATTATTCTGGAACGGTCTCAATGTTCAAATTTGTCCGGGCGCATTAAGGTCGTGTCGGAACAATTACAAATGGCTAAAACAACTCCAGACGGCGCAGTTAAGGAGCTAGAGGCCATTGGAATGGAAATTAAAAATATATCAGCAGAGTTTAAAATATAGATTGCTTAAAGAGCCCATTATTTATTAAAATAGTGAACCTGTGTTGAATTTTAACTTTTCGAGGAATTGATAATGAGCGAAGCCAACATCGTATTGCCTGCCCTTGGTCCAACGGAATGGAAGATCCTTTGGCTTGTGCTTGCCTCTGCTTTTGTGGCAATATTTTACGGACTCTATTTAGCTTGGGGTGTAAAGAACGCGGATCATAATAATGAAAAAATGATTCCGGTGGCTAAAGCAATAGAAGAAGGCGCTATGGCCTATCTTGGACAACAATTTAAAACCATGAGTTGGTTTGTTATTGTTATGACCGTTGCCTTGTATTTCCTATACTCAAAAATCTATGGCGGTGGAGATAAAATGTTGCGCTGGGTACCTTTGGGCGTTTCCATATCGTTTTTAGCCGGGGTTTTGGCATCCTACGGCGCGGGATATGTAGGCATGATTTTAGCGGTAAAAGCTAACATTCGTTCCGCGCATGCCGCGCTAACAAGTTTTAAAAATTCTATGGAAATTGCTTTTCGCGCCGGCGCGGTTTCTGGAATGTTTGTGGTGGGGTTGGGGTTGTTGGGAGCCACCGTTATCTTTTTAATTTTTCGCGAGCAGGCTACCAAGGTGTTGGTTGGTTTTGGTTTTGGCGGTTCATTAGCCGCTCTTTTTATGCGCGTAGGTGGGGGAATTTTTACTAAAGCAGCGGACGTGGGTGGTGATTTGGTGGGCAAAATTGAAGCTGGAATCCCCGAAGATGACCCGCGTAATGCCGCAACTATTGCGGACAACGTAGGCGACAACGTAGGCGATTGCGCCGGTATGGCGGCGGACGTATTTGAATCTTATGAAGTGACCTTGGTGGCCGCAATTATTTTAGCCGCCGCAACCTTGGTAGATCCAGTATTTCTACACACTTATGGAGATCGTTCCTCCGCCTTTGCTTTGCAGCTTATTTTCTTTCCTTTACTGTTGCGCGCGGTGGGCGTTTTTTCGTCCATATTAGGCATTTGGAGTTTTCATGTAAAAGAGGGGGAACCCATGCGCGACCCCATGATGCCGATAAATATTGGATACTGGATTTCTGCGGCTTCGAGCGTGGCAGGCTTTGCGATTGTGACCGTTTTCTATTTAAAGGACCCTAATACCGGTTTAACGGATTGGCGATTTTTTTTGGCCACCACCATGGGCGTTATTTTAGCGTTGTTAACCTTGTGGATTACGAACTATTTTACCCACCCGGATAAACGACCTGTCATGGAAACAGCCACGGCGTGCAAAACGGGTGCCGCCACAACTATTCTCTCCGGCATTTCTGAGGGTTCCGAATCAACTGTTTGGGCCGTAGTTACAATCAGTATAACCATTATCTTTTCTTATCTTATCTTTAAAGGCGAACCTGCCCTTGCTGCGTATGGCATCGCGTTAGCGGGATTAGGGTTATTAACCACGACCGGGTATATTTTAGCTATGGACACCTATGGACCAATTACTGACAACGCTCACGGGATATTCCAAATGTCCGGCATTCAACAAGAAGAAGAAGCGGCTCGGACCTTAGCGTGGATGGATGCCATTGGAAATACAACTAAAGCTTTGACTAAAGGTTTGGCCATTGCCACCGCTGTATTGGCTGCCATTGCGTTATTTAGATCGTTTATTGATGAAGCTAAACTTGTGGATATCGGTATACAAATTAATAACCCAAAAGTATTTATTGGTTTATTGCTCGGATCTGCGTTACCTTATTTATTCTCTGCGCTTTCCATGAAAGCTGTAGGGCGGGCCGCTTACGGCGTTGTTGAAGAGGTCAGGCGGCAGTTTCGGGAAAAGCCAGGAATTATGCTTGGCACGGAAAAACCGGATTATGCTTCTTGTGTGGAAATTGTGACGGCAATGGCGCAAAAGGAGCTTTTAGGACCTGGAATATTAGCGATATTTTCTCCGATATTGGTTGGGTTTGCATTAGGCGCTCCTGCTTTAGGCGGATTTCTAGGTGGCGCCATTGTCTCTGGACAACTTTTGGCGGTTTATATGGCCAATACCGGCGCCAATTGGGATAACGCAAAGAAAAAAATTGAAGATGGTTATTTGGGTGGAAAAGGAACCGAAGCGCACAAAGCAGCGATCATTGGAGATACGGTTGGCGATCCATTTAAGGATACCGCCGGCCCAGCGTTGAACCCTTTAATTAAAGTGATGAACTTGGTGGGAATTTTGGTGGCGCCATTTACCATTAGCGAGTTTGATTCCATTACTCGATTGGTCGTAGTGTTTTTATCGATGACAGTGTTGTGCGCCGCAGTTATTTATAGCCGCAGAGGCGGTTTGTCAGCGCAATAATAGTTAGCTTTGAATTAAGTACTGAAGGAGAGTGCGCACAGCAAAGCCAGTGCCGCCTGGAGAAAGGTAGTGGTAGTTCTTGTTG